>JALRGK010000001.1 GCA_023253415.1 Rhodocyclaceae bacterium | reverse complement strand
CCTGACCGCCATTAACCGTCAAAGCCCGGACATCGCCCAGGGCGTCAACGAAGGCGAAGGCATTGATCTGGATCAGGGCGCCGGTGACCAGGGCCTGATGTTCGGTTACGCCTGTACCGAAACGCCGACCTTGATGCCGTTCCCGATTTTCTACGCGCACCGCATCATGCAGCGTCAGGCCGATCTGCGCCGCGACGGCCGCCTGCCCTGGCTGCGTCCGGACGCCAAGAGCCAGCTAACCGTGCGTTATGTCGACGGCAAGCCGGTTGCCATCGACACTGTGGTGGTATCGACACAGCACGATGCCGACGTGACCCACAAGCAAATCGAAGAAGCCGTGATCGAAGAGATCATCAAGCCGGTACTGCCGGCCGACATGATCAACGACCAGATCCGTTACCTGATCAACCCGACAGGTCGTTTCGTGGTTGGTGGCCCGCACGGTGACTGTGGCCTGACCGGCCGCAAGATCATCGTCGACACCTACGGTGGCGCAGCCCACCACGGTGGTGGCGCGTTCTCGGGCAAGGATCCGTCGAAGGTCGACCGTTCGGCCGCTTACGCCGGTCGTTACGTGGCGAAAAACATCGTTGCCGCCGGTCTGGCCGACAAGGCTGAAGTACAGGTTGCCTACGCCATCGGTGTGGCCAAACCGGTATCGCTGATGGTCAACACCTTCGGCACCGGCAAGATTGCTGATGAGAAGATCGCTGCACTAGTGGCCGAACATTTCGACCTCCGTCCGAAGGGCATTGTGCAGTCGCTGGACCTGCTGCGCCCAATCTACTCGAAGACCGCTGCTTACGGCCACTTTGGCCGCGAAGAACCGGAATTCACCTGGGAGTGGACCGACAAGGCCGACGCCCTGCGTGCTGCCGCCGGTCTGTAATTAGCGCCCGGTTGTAACCCATTGATCCCGGACGCCTATTTGGGCGATCCGGGATTTTTATTGTCGTAATTTCTGGTACAATTCGGTCCATTCCGAGGAGCGCTGCGACGCAGAACCTTCTGCTGCCAGGCTCGGACCGATTAACTGCGCTCACCTGACCAACCTGTGGGGTTGGTGGATCAGGTGAAGACCGCAGAATAGGCAACATAGGTTCAACGGCTTCCTAACTTGGTACACACGCCCCCTTTGCTTTAGGGAAAAGGAAGCTCTATGAACGCAACGCAAAAAGATTACGTTATTGCCGATATGTCGCTGGCCGATTGGGGTCGTCGCGAGATTCTGATTGCCGAAACCGAAATGCCGGGTCTGATGGCCATCCGCGAAGAATTCGCTGCCACCCAGCCACTGCGTGGCGCCCGCATTACCGGTTCGCTGCACATGACCATTCAAACGGCTGTGCTGATCGAAACCCTGCAAGCGCTGGGTGCCGAAGTGCGCTGGGCCTCTTGCAACATCTTCTCGACACAGGACCACGCTGCTGCGGCTATCGCCGCCAAAGGCACGCCGGTATTTGCCGTGAAGGGCGAATCGCTGGAAGATTACTGGGATTACACCCACCGCATTTTCGAGTGGACCGATGGCGGCTACTCGAACATGATTCTCGATGACGGTGGTGATGCCACACTGCTGCTGCACCTGGGCGCCAAGGCGGAAAAAGATCAGGCCGTGCTGAGCAACCCGGGTAGCGAAGAAGAGCGCATCCTGTTTGCCGCCATCAAGGCCAAGATCGCCGTAGATCCGACCTGGTACTCGACGCGTCTGGGCAAGATCAAGGGCGTTACCGAAGAAACTACCACCGGCGTGCACCGTCTGTATCAGATGCATGCCCGTGGCGACCTAAAGTTCCCCGGTATCAACGTCAACGACTCGGTCACCAAGTCAAAATTCGATAACCTGTATGGTTGCCGTGAATCGCTGGTCGATGGCATCAAGCGTGCGACCGATGTGATGATTGCTGGCAAGGTCGCCGTCGTTGCCGGTTACGGTGATGTCGGCAAGGGCTCGGCCCAAGCGCTGCGTGCTCTGTCGGCCCAGGTCTGGGTCACAGAGATCGATCCGATCTGCGCACTGCAAGCTGCGATGGAAGGCTACCGTGT
>JALRGK010000211.1 GCA_023253415.1 Rhodocyclaceae bacterium | reverse complement strand
GACTACGGCAATATCGCCGAGCAGGTCCGCCCGGGCCATGCCGATTACACCTACTGGCAGAAGTACGGCACACGGGATTACCGCGGTGGCGGTCGTTCTTCGGCCCGCGAAACCGCGGTGCGCGTCGCGGCGGGTGCGATTGCCCGCAAGTGGTTGTTTGAGCGTTATGGCATTACGATCCGCGGCTGGATGGATCAACTGGGCCCGATCACGATTCCTTTTGTGTCGGCTGACGAGATCGATCAGAACCCGTTCTTCGCACCGAACAATGGTATCGTGCCCGAGCTGGAAGCCTACATGGATGCGTTACGCAAGGACGGCGACTCGGTGGGCGGCGGCATTACCGTAACTGCACAGGGCGTTCCTGCCGGCTGGGGCGAGCCGGTGTACGACCGTTTCGACGCCGATCTGGCGCATGCGCTGATGGGCATCAATGCCGTTAAAGGCGTGGAAATTGGTGCGGGCTTTGATTCGATTGTGCAGCGCGGTACCGAGCATGGTGACGAGATCACCCCACAGGGCTTCCTGAGCAATAACGCCGGTGGCGTGCTCGGCGGGATCACGACTGGTCAGGATATCGTTGCACGGATCGCGATCAAGCCGACGTCCAGCATCCGGACGCCGCGCCGGAGCATCAATATCCGCAACGAGGAAGTGTCGGTCGAAACCTTCGGCCGTCATGACCCGTGCGTGGCCATTCGCGCCACGCCGATTGCCGAGTCCATGATGGCGATTGTGCTCATGGACCATGCCCTGCGTCATCGGGCCCAGTGCGGTGATGTGGATTCCGGTCTGCCGCAGGTGCCATCCCGCGGCCCAGGACATCGCGCAGGCTTCTGATGACGGCCGGGCCGCTGCCGTACTGGCGGCTTTCGCTGTATTACTTCTTTTACTTCGCGTTTATCGGCGTCTTTTCGCCTTACTTCACGCTGTATCTGCAGTCGCTGAGCCTGAGTGCCGTCGATATCGGCCTCCTGATGTCGCAGATGCAGTTGATGCGCCTGCTGGCGCCCACCTTCTGGGGTTGGCTGGCCGATAAGCGGGGGCGTCGGGTGGACATCATCCGTCTGTCGGCATTGTGCGCCAGTGTCGGATTTACCGGCTTCTTTCTCACCGAGAGCTTTATCCAGCTGTTTATTCCGATGACGCTGATGGCGTTTTTCTGGAGCGCCTCATTGCCGCTGGTGGAAAGCCTAACGTTCTCTCATCTTGGGGCACAGTCGCACCGCTACAGCCAGATCCGGTTGTGGGGTTCGGTGGGCTTTATTGTGGCCGTCTTGTTGGGCGGTGTCTTGCTCGATCACCTGCCGATCGGTGACGTACCCGCCATGGTCTTCGTGGTCCTCATCGGTATTCTGGTGATGGCCTTCAAGCTCCCGGAAGGCTTGCGCCTGCCCAAAAGTGGGACGCTCGAGGCCGCCGAGGAAGTGGTGCAATCCTTTGGGTCGGTGATGCGCGAGCGTCGGGTCTGGATGCTAATGCTGGCCTGCTTTCTCATGTCCTCCGCGCATGGGGTCTATTATGTCTTCTATTCCATTCACCTCGATACGCTGGGTTACAGTAAAGGCATGATCGGGCTCCTCTGGTCGCTGGGTGTGCTGGTCGAGATTGCTTTGTTCATGGTCATGGCACCACTGATGCGACGCTATAGTCTGCGGGCGTTGCTGGTGGCAACCTATGCCGCGGCAGTGGTCCGCTTTTTGATGATTGGCTGGGGCGGCGAATCGCTCCTGATGTTGTTGGTTGCCCAGACACTGCACGGGCTTACCTTTGGTGTTCATCATGCGGCAGCCATTGCGGCGGTGAATCGCTGGTTTCCGCAGCATATCCATGCCCGGGGTCAGGCCATGTACTCCAGTTTGTCGTTCGGTGGCGGCGGCCTGTTTGGCGCTTTGGTCAGCGGCCTGGTCTGGGAGCCGCTCGGGGCAGGCTGGGCGTTTACGCTGGGGTCCGTGTTTGCAGCGCTCGGTTGGTACTGTATTGCCAGAGGGATGGCTGCACACCCTGAATGCCCCGATAGCCCCCAATAGCGCAGCCCTTGTGCGATAATTTCCGGCTCTACGCCGTGCAGGGCACGGCAGTGCATCTACGGAATTCGCTATGGCAAAAACGCTCTACGACAAATTATGGGAAAACCATGTCGTCCGTCAGGCACGCCATAACGATTCCGCGTGACACTACGCCGTGCTCGTCAACGTATTCCTGTCGCTCAAGGAACAGAACTTCGGTCCATACCTCCGGCAACCGCTCCCCCACCGGCACCCACCGCCGCTCCTCGCGGAGCCGGGCGATCTCAGCTGCGGCAATCTCAGCCACGTCTGCTGTGACATACCGCATGCGACGGCACTGCGAGATCGTTTCCAGCGGCCTGCGAAGCACTTCGACAATATCGAGAGGCTCACTCATTCCCCCACCTCCTTGCACGTCACGCCAGCGGCGGCGAGGGCTCGTTTCGCTAACGCCATGCACTGATC
>JALRGK010000150.1 GCA_023253415.1 Rhodocyclaceae bacterium | reverse complement strand
ACATTCCAGCACCATGTCGACCTTGTGGTCGGCCCAGTTGATGGCCTTCGGGTCTTTGGTCGAGTAGAAGGCAATCTTCTTGCCGTCGATGATGATGCAGTTTTCACCTTCGGTTTCCACCGAGGTGCGGAAACGGCCATGCGTGGTGTCGTATTTCAGCAGATGGGCGTTGGTCTTCAGATCACCGGATGCGTTGATAGCGACCAGATTGAACTCGTTCTGCAGACCCAGCTCATAGATTGCGCGCAGGGTGCAGCGACCGATACGACCGAAACCATTTATAGCGACATTAATAGCCATTTCTACTCTCCGTGTTTTGAATCCTGAAACCTACTGCGCCTTCGCATGACTTTGTTGCGCGGTACTCGCTTCTTCGCCTATCTATGAGATATGTCTCAGTCGCTGCGTGCCGTGCGCCTCGTCCTGCTAAGGCTCGTGACGGTTATGAGGTTCCTTGTAGGTTAATTAGCAAAAGATTGGTGAAATTATTGCGCAAGCACACCACGAACGGTGTTGACGACGTTTTCGACGGTGAAGCCGAATTCTTTGAACAGCAGACCGGCAGGTGCCGATTCGCCAAAGCGGGCGAGGCCGACGACAGCACCGTCTAGGCCGACATATTTGTACCAGCCATCCGGATGACCCGCTTCAATCGCCACGCGCGGCACACCGGCCGGCAGTACCTGGTCACGCCAGGCTTTGTCCTGCTTGTCGAAGGTGGTGGTCGAGGGCATCGACACCACGCTAACAGCAATACCGGCATCGGCCAATGCAGCCTGTGCATCCAGTGCCAGCTTCACTTCAGAACCAGTGGCGATCAGCACAACCTTGGCATTGGCCGCTGGCGAAACGACGTAACCACCACGTGCAACATCAGCGGCGGCGGTCTTGTTGGCAACCGGCGGCAGATTCTGGCGGGATAGCAGCAGGGCTGTTGGGCCGCTGGCATTCTCAACGCCCTTGACCCAGGCAACGGCCGTCTCTGTGGCATCGGCCGGGCGCCAGACATCCAGATTCGGGATGATGCGCAGCGATGCGGCATGTTCGACCGGCTGGTGGGTCGGACCATCTTCGCCCAGCCCGATGGAGTCGTGGGTGTAGACCATGATCTGGCGCACCTTCATCAGGGCGGCCATGCGGATCGCATTGCGAGCGTAATCCGAGAACACCATGAACGTGGCGGTGTAGGGGATAAAGCCGCCCGCCAGCGCGATCCCGTTGGCGATGGCCGTCATGCCGAACTCGCGCACACCGTAGAACAGATAGTTACCACCTTCGTTGGCGGTTACGCCTTGGGCACCCTTCCACCAGGTCAGGTTGGAACCGGCTAGGTCAGCAGAGCCGCCCAGCAGTTCCGGCAGGTTCGGTGCCAGGGCTTCAATCGCCAGCTGAGAGGCCTTACGTGTGGCCACGGTTTCGGCCTTGGCTTGCGTGGCGGCAATGAATTCTTCTGCGGTTTTTGACCAATTGGCGGGTAGCTTGCCCGACAGGCGACGGGTGAACTCAGCCGCTTCAGATGGGAAAGCTTGGCTATAAGCCGCGAAAACTTTGTCCCACGCCGCTTCGCGTTCGGCACCGGCCTCGCGGGCATTCCAGGCGGCGTAAACGTTGGCCGGGATTTCAAACGCGGCGTGTGTCCAACCAATCGCGGCGCGTGTGGCGGCAATTTCGTCGGCGCCCAGCGGCGCGCCGTGCACATCGGCACTATTGGCCTTGTTCGGCGAACCCATACCGATCGCGGTACGACAGCAGATCAGGGTCGGACGTTGGGTATCAGCTTTGGCAGCCTTGATGGCGGCATCCAGTGCCGCGGCATCATGACCATTGACGTTCGGAATCACCTGCCAGCCATAGGCGGCAAAGCGGCCCGGTGTGTCGTCGGTGAACCAGCCTTCAACTTGACCATCGATCGAGATGCCGTTGTCGTCCCAGA
>JALRGK010000139.1 GCA_023253415.1 Rhodocyclaceae bacterium | reverse complement strand
AGAACGACGTCATGTCTGACTTCAAGGTCCTGAGCCTCATCCCGCCGATGACGCAACTGAATACGCCGTATCCTTCTACGGCGTACCTGACGGGTTTTCTACGCTCGCAAAAAATTGATGCGGTTCAGGATGATCTGGCGCTCAAGCTTGTGCTGGCATTACTATCGAAATATGGTCTGGTCGATATCCGGGCCGCCGCATTGGCGCTGCATGAAGAAGCGCGTAGTGCGAGCGTGAATTATTTCCTCGACTATTTCGAGTGTTACCAACGTACCATAGAACCGACCATTGCCTTTTTGCAGGGGCGGGATAGCACGCTTTCTCATCGCATCGCCAGCCGGGGCTTTCTGCCGGAAGGGCCACGCTTCAGTGCGCTGGATGCCTATGATGATGAATCGGGTGATCCATTAGGTTGGGCATTTGGAGCGCTAGGCACGCACGATCGGGCACGACACTACGCCACGCTGTATCTCAATGATCTGGCGGATGTGATTCGTGATGCTGTTGATCCGCGCTTTGAATTTGTTCGTTATGCCGAGTCTTTGGCCGCCAGCCAACCGAGCTTTGAACCCCTGGCGCAGGCGTTGGCAGAGGCCCCCACCCTGGTGGATGCTTATCTGGATCAGCTCACTGTCGAAGCTATTGAACGAGAACGTCCGGATCTGGTGCTGCTCTCCGTACCATTCCCCGGCAGCGTTTATGCCGCGTTTCGAATCGCCCAGACTATTAAACGTATTGCGCCAGGGACCCGTATTGTTCTGGGTGGCGGTTTCGTTAACACCGAATTGCGCGAGTTGAGCGATCGGCGTGTTTTCGACTTTGTCGATTTCATCACGCTGGATGCCGGAGAACGGCCGGTGCTCGCCATCATCGAACACCTGCAAGGCCGACGTCCTGTGGATCGTCTCGTCCGAACCTTCATTAGAAATGAAGCAGGGCAGGTACAGCGCATCAACTGGCCCGAGCCTGATATTCCCTTTAGCGAGATCGGTACGCCAACGTGGGATGGTCTACCACTTAAGCGCTATTTGTCGTTACTCGACATGCTTAACCCCATGCACCGGTTGTGGAGTGATGGCCGCTGGAACAAGCTCACCATCGCCCAAGGCTGTTACTGGAAGAAATGCAGTTTCTGCGATATCAGTCTGGATTACATCTCCCGGTATGAAGCAGCCTCGGCTGAGTTGCTCGTCGATCGCATCGAACAGATCGTTGCCGAGACCGGCGAAACCGGCTTTCATTTTGTGGATGAAGCCGCACCGCCAAAAATTTTGAAAGCCCTGGCTGAAGAGTTGATCCGCAGAAATGTACAGATCTCCTGGTGGGGCAACATCCGTTTCGAAAAAACCTTCACCCCGGAACTTGCTGAACTGCTCGCCGATAGCGGTTGCATCGCCATGTCGGGCGGGTTAGAAGTGGCCTCGGATCGATTGCTGAAGCTCATGCAAAAGGGCGTTTCGGTCGAGCAGGTCGCACAGGTGACGCGAGGTTTTGCCGATGCCGGTATTCTGGTGCATGCCTACCTCATGTACGGTTTCCCCACGCAAACGGTGCAAGACACAGTAGATGCGCTGGAGTACGTGCGCCAGTTGTTTGAGAACGGATGCATCCAGAGCGGGTTTTTCCATCGCTTCGTCTGCACCGTGCATTCACCCGTGGGCATGAACCCGCAGGACTACGGCGTTGAACTCGTGCCGCTCCCGCCCACCACCTTTGCCCGAAACGATGTCGGCTTCATCGACCTCGCGGGTGTCGATCATGAT
>JALRGK010000080.1 GCA_023253415.1 Rhodocyclaceae bacterium | reverse complement strand
CAATCGCGACCACAGCCGCAGATATCGTGCACGAAGCGGGCAAACATTTCCTTGCCCTTGAGCGTATGCGTCACTTCCGGGTGGAACTGCACGGCATAAAAACCACGCGCTTCGTCGGCCATCGCGGCGACGGGGGTTGATTCATTGTCACCAATGACTTTGAAGCCCGGTGGTAGCTGGGTGACTTTGTCTCCATGGCTCATCCAGACATCGAGCAGCCCATGGCCTTGATCATTGCCCCGGTCTTGCAGACCTTCGAAAAGCTTAGAGTGACCACGCGCGCGCATTTCTGCATAACCGAATTCGCGCTTGTTCGAGCTCTCCACCTTACCGCCAAGCTGTTCGGCCATGGTCTGCATGCCGTAGCAGATGCCGAGCACGGGAACACCCAATTCGAAGACCGCTTGAGGTGCCTTCCAGTCCGTTGCTTCATACACCGAGTTCGGACCACCAGACAGGATAATGCCCTGCGGTTTGAATTCGCGGACGAAGTCATCACTCACATCAAAAGGATGCAGTTCACAATAAACCTGCTGCTCACGCACACGGCGTGCGATCAGCTGCGTTAACTGGGAACCGAAATCAAGGATGAGGATCTTTTGATGCGAACGGGACATAAGCTTCGTAGTCGTTAATGGGTTCGGGATTATTCGACGTGGTAGTTCGGGGCTTCTTTGGTGATCTGCACATCATGCACATGCGATTCACGCACACCCGCCGATGTGATCTCTACAAACTGTGCCTGCTTGTGCATATTGGCAATGGTGGCGCAGCCCAGATAACCCATCGACGAACGCAAACCGCCCATCAGTTGATGAATCACAGCCAGGACCGACCCCTTGTATGGCACACGGCCTTCGATACCTTCCGGCACGAACTTATCCACGTTGGCGGTGTTTTCCTGGAAATAGCGGTCGCTCGAACCGGCCTGCATAGCGCCCAACGAGCCCATGCCACGGTAGCTCTTGTAGGAGCGCCCCTGGAACAGCTCGACTTCGCCTGGTGCCTCTTCGGTGCCAGCGAACAGACCACCCAGCATGACGCAGTTGGCGCCCGCCGCAATCGCCTTGGCGATATCGCCCGAGAAGCGGATGCCACCATCAGCAACCAGCGGCACGCCCGTGCCTTCCAGCGCCTTGGCGACATTGGCAATCGCGGTAATTTGCGGCACGCCGACACCGGCGACGATACGGGTCGTACAGATCGAACCCGGACCGATACCGACCTTCACACCGTCAGCACCATGATCCGCCAGGGCACGCGCGGCATCGGCCGTGGCAATGTTGCCACCAATGACCTGAACATTCGGGTAGTTTTTCTTGACCCATTGAACACGATCCAGCACGCCTTGCGAGTGACCGTGCGCCGTATCAACGACGATGACGTCCACACCGGCCTCGGCCAGCAGTTCAACGCGCTCTTCCGTACCTGCGCCCACACCAACTGCAGCGCCGGCACGCAGCCGACCTGATGGATCTTTAGAAGCGTTCGGGTGTTCTGTAGCTTTGAGAATGTCCTTAACGGTGATCAGACCGTGCAGCTGGAACTCGTCATCCACAACCAAAACACGCTCAATACGGTGCTGGTGCATCAGCGCCTTGGCTTCTTCGATGCTACCGCCTTCACGAACGGTCACCAGCTTCTTCTTTGGCGTCATGATCTGACGCACAGCCTGATCCAGATTGTCTTCAAAGCGCAGATCTCGGTTGGTAACAATACCAACGACTTTGCCGCTCTTATCCAATACGGGCAGGCCGGAAATACGATGTTGACGGGTTAACGCCAGAACATCACGTACCGTCATGTTCGGATTGATGGTGATCGGGTCCTTGAGGACACCCGATTCGTAACGTTTCACCTTGGCCACTTCAGCTGCCTGTTGGGCCGGTGTCAGGTTCTTGTGAATGATGCCAATACCACCCTCTTGCGCCAGCGCAATCGCGAGACGTCCTTCCGTGACCGTATCCATAGCGGCGGAAAGCAGGGGGAGATTAAGGGTAATGTCGCGCGTTAGACGGGTTTGCAGAGAAACATCGCGCGGCAGGATTGCCGAGTGCGCCGGAACGAGCAAAACGTCGTCGAAGGTCAGCGCTTTCTGAATAAGCTGCATGGTGCCAAGCCCCAAGACACAAAACGCTATTATACGGAACTCAACATCACCCGTCAGCCGTTTCAGTGCTTTCAAACGCTTTTCTCATGACCCGAGCCCATTTTTCTGCCCAAATTCGTACGCTGGCCCACCCTGTTTGCCTTGTGGTTGCGTTTTTCTGGCACACCGGTGCCTGGTCCCAGAGTCCGGTTCAGGCTGGACGTGTAGCTGACGGCACGCTCTGGTTGACGGATGGGGCCTTGCCCGCTGGGGTAAAACCTGTACCGCTCGCGCTGGATCAAACGATGACACTCCCAAGCACATCAGCGCAGCCGACAACGCGCCCACCCACGCCCCTCGCTGCTACCTCAACAAGCAATACTGAAGGCAAAACCCCGACCGAAAAGGCAACATGCCGCAGCATTCAGCAACGACTTCGTGAAACCCGGGCAGAACTTGATATGGTTGAGCGCAAAAAAGCCGAGGGAACCCTATTAATTCCTAATTCGGGCCTGGCAACCCTACGCCAGAATATCGCTACTCTGGAACGATTGCAGGATCTCTGCGACTAAGGGGATTATTCCCCTGAATTCAGTTCAGCCGCACCGCGCTTCATCACTTTGCCTTCGGCCGCTTTCTGGCGACGCACTTCTTTCGGATCGGCAATCAATGGGCGGTAGATCTCAACGCGGTCACGGTCACGCAATACCGTATCGGCTTTCGCCAGTTTGGCAAAAACACCCAGTTTGTTCACGCCTCCTGGGTCAATCTCGGGGTATTTCTGCAAAAGACCTGACGCTTCAACGGCCTGCATCACCGTGGATCCTTCGGGCAGATCAATGGTGACAAGCTCCTGGCGATCTGGCAGTGCGTAGGTAATTTCGATTTTCATGATGCGTTGTACACCTGTGCCGCTCTTTGAACAAAAGCCTCGATAAATGTGTTGGCAATCCGGCTGAACACGGGCCCGATCACCTTTTCGAATAGCTTACTGGAAAACTCGTAATTCAGGCGGAACTCGATTTTGCAGGCATGATCGCCCAGCGGTGTGAAATGCCATTGACCATCAAAACGCCGGAATGGACCATCGACCAGCTTCATGGTCATCGTTTGCGGGAAGACTTTTTCGTTTTCGGTCGTGAAATGTGATTTGACACTCAGAAAATCAATGTGCAATGTGGCAACCGTTTTACGGTCATCGCGAAACTTCAACTCGGCTCGGGCACACCAGGGCAGAAACTGGGTATAAGCTTCAACGTCATCGACCAAGGCGTACATCTGCGCCGGTGTATGTTCGACAAGAACTGTTTTTTCAACAAGTGCCATGGTTACGATAACTGGAGAAGGATTGCTAGAATGCCGTATTCTAGCGAAAAGCGCCGATCGCGCCCTCCCCCTGACAGCATGAGCATCGTTTCTAACAAAAAAGCCTTCCACGAATATTTTATCGAAGAAAAATTCGAGGCCGGTTTGTCGCTGGAAGGATGGGAATGCAAAGCCATTCGCGCCGGACGAATTCAAATTAAGGAAGCGTACGTTGTGGTTCTGGAGGGTGAGTTGTACATGATCGGCATGCACATCACGCCGCTCATTTCTGCCTCAACACACGTCAAACCTGATCCCACCCGCACCCGGAAACTGCTTCTGCACCGGCGGCAAATTGATACGCTGATAGGCAAGGTAGAACGAGCCGGTTATGCGCTGGTTCCGATTGACTTGCATTACAGCAAAGGCCGAATCAAAGCGGAGATTGGCCTCGCCAAAGGCAAAAAGCTGCATGACAAACGCGATTCCGAAAAGGAAAAAGACTGGAAGCGCGAACAGGGTCGCCTGCTAAAAACGCAGGTACGGTAACGAATCCAGTCGAGAAGTCTGATCCAGAACGCCTCAGGCAACCAGTGATACGGAGACACCATGCTCATACCGGAACACATCGTCCAGGCCAATGATTCACTGCTCTACGGCCTCGGGCTGGCGGCATCCGTGGTTTGTGCTGTCACCGGCGTCCTTGTCGCCCGAGACAAAGGTGTTGATCTATTCGGTGCGCTCATGGCAGGCATTGCCACTTCATTGGGGGGTGGTACGGTCCGTGACCTACTGATCGGTCGCAAGGTTTTCTGGATCGCCGATGAAACCTATCTCTGGGTAACTGTTCTGGCTGCCGGCATCACCTTCTTCATCACGCGTGTCCGGCACTTGCCGGAAAATCTCTTTCTCATCCCCGATGCCATCGGTTTGGCGCTGTTTGCGGTGGTCGGCACACAGGTTGCCCTGGACTGGAATATGCCCTGGCTCACAGCCAGTCTGTTAGGCGTTGTCACTGCCGTTTTCGGCGGTTTGCTACGTGACATCATGATTAACGAGGTGCCGTTGGTATTTACGAGTGAGCTTTACGCCACGGCCGCCTGGGCGGGTGCCATGACGCTGATTGGTCTGGATATGTTGGGGATGCATGTCAAACTGGCCGCCTGGATTGCCCTCGCCGCCTGTATCGCGGTGCGCATGATTGCCATCCGCTGGAAGATTACCCTGCCCCGCTTCAAGCATCACGGATAAAAAAAGGGGCATCCTGACGGATGCCCCTTTTGTGAATCGCAGCGATTCAGTTAAGTACGCTTGGCGATCTGCTGCCAGGTCTCAACAACGGTATCCGGGTTGAGCGAGAGCGATGTGATGCCCTTCTCGGTCAGCCACTCGGCCAGATCCGGGTGATCGGACGGACCCTGTCCACAGATACCGATGTACTTGCCGGCCTTGTTACAGGATTCAATGGCACGCTCCAGTAGCATCTTCACGGCCGGATCGCGCTCATCAAACAGCGAAGCAACCAGACCCGAGTCACGATCCAGACCCAGCGTCAGCTGCGTCAGGTCGTTCGAACCAATCGACATACCGTCGAAGTACTCGAGGAACTGATCTGCCAAGAGGGCATTCGACGGAATCTCGCACATCATGAT
>JALRGK010000263.1 GCA_023253415.1 Rhodocyclaceae bacterium | reverse complement strand
CGGCAACAACGCTGGCGGCCCGTGTTCTGGCGGAAGAGCATCGGATTTATCCGGCGGCTATCCGCTGGTTTGCCGAGGGTCGTCTCCGGATTGCGGGTCAGCAGGTGGTGCTGGCGGATGGGTTGTCGAATAACGTTGCATTGATTGCCCCGCGTTTGGGCTGAGAGATGGGTATGAATAAGAAAAGACAGGCACCGAGCCAGAAGCGCAACGTGGCCAAGCGAACGGCGCAGTCGCCCGTGAGCAGTGAGCCGAAAACCGCCGCTGAGCTTGCTTTGCCGCGGCCCTTTGTGGCACAGGCAATTAGTCTGATGGCTGAAGTACTTAAGTTCGAACGGCCGGCAGATGGTGTGTTGTCCAACTATTTCAAGGCGCATCGTGAGATGGGCCATGCCGACCGCGGCCGAATCGCAGAGCTCGTCTATGCTGTCCTGCGTCATCTGCGCAGTTTGCGAGACGTGGTGAGTCGTTCAGAACCACCGTCACCCAATGAGGCGCGCTATCTGGTACTCGCTGCACTGGTGCGATTGCAGGGGCGTAATCTGCGCGAGATTGAGCATCTGATCAAGGGTGAAGATACCGAGTGGTTTGGCCGGTTGAAAGCCGCGGGTCAGGTCAAGGGTGATGCGGCCGTTTGTCACGAGTGGCCGGATTGGCTGGAGCAGGCGCTATCCGGCATGGCGCCGGATGAAGCCGATGCCTTGGCGCGTTCCCTCCTGGTACCAGCGCCACTGGATTTGCGCATCAACCCACTGCATGCCCGTCGCCCTGAAATTCTGGCGCAATTGGAAAAGCATGGCATTACGGCCAAAGAAACTCCCTATTCCCCATGGGGTATGCGTCTGGAAGGGAAACCCGCCATTCAGCGACATCCGGCCTTTGTAAAAGGCGATATGGAAGTGCAGGACGAAGGTAGTCAAATACTGGCTGCACTTGTGTCACCCAAACGCGGTGAGATGGTTCTTGATTTCTGTGCCGGAGCGGGCGGTAAAACCCTGCTGATGGGGGCATTGATGAAGAATACAGGCCGTCTTTACGCAGCAGATATCTCCGAGAAGCGGTTATCCAAGCTCGGGCCGCGCGTGGCGCGCGCCGGGTTGTCGAATGTCCAGACGATCCGGCTGGCGCATGAGCGCGATGACCGGATTCAGCGCCTTGCAGGTAAGTTTGACCGTGTGCTGGTCGATGCCCCTTGTTCCGGTACCGGAACGTTGCGTCGTAACCCGGATTTGAAATGGCGTCAGACTGCCGAACAGATTACCGAACTGGCGGACATCCAGCGCAAGATTCTGGATGCGGCAGCCCCGCTAGTGCGCCCGGGCGGGCTGCTGGTATATGCCACCTGTAGCTTACTGGCCCAGGAAAACAGCCTGGTGCAGCAAGCTTTCAGCGATGCGCATCCGCAATTCGAGGTGGTTGATCCGGTCGCCCACCTTGCTTCGGTGGGGATTGAGCTGCCAGCGGATGCCCAGCTAAAAGGCCCGACAGGGTTGCCGGGCCTACAGTTACTGCCACATTGCCACAATACGGATGGCTTTTTTGCGGCAGTCTGGCGCAAGAAAATTTAGCGGGATTACTTGGCGCTGAATTCTTCAAAAGCGCGCATTGTCTCACCGGCGTACATCAGCGATGGGCCACCACCCATCATGACGGCAACACCCAGCATCTCGGCCAGCTGCTCTTTGGTGACGCCCAGCTTGATCAGCGCTTGGACGTGGAAGCCAATACAGCCATCACAACGAGCGGCAACGCCAATTGCCAGGGCAATCAGCTCTTTTGTTAGGGCATCCAGTGCACCGGCTTTCATGCTGGCCTGATGCAGTGCGCTAAAACCGGCCTGGACGTCCGGCACCTCGGCGCGGAACTGAGCCAGCCCTTTGCTGAGATCTTGGGTGACGGTTTTGAAAGATTTTCCGGACATGGCAAACTCCTAGTGTCGTGTACGATTGCAAAGATTTACAATTATATATAATATTCGATTCGGTGTATAAATACCGCATGAATTTAACAGGAGCAAGTCAATGACACAGAATGTAGGCGGTTTGGATCGCGTTCTTCGTATCGTAGTTGGTCTGGTGCTGATTGCGCTGGCCGCGACGGGTACCGTGGGTGCCTGGGGTTATATCGGCGTGGTGCCGCTGCTGACGGGTCTGATTCGCTATTGCCCGGCATACAGCATCTTCGGTTGCAAAACCGGGGGTGGTTCTTGTGGTACCGGCTGTGGTACAGGTTGCAAGACAGACTGTAAGTAAGCCTTGCTAGACCGGCGCGTTCTGTTGCGCCAGGGCCCACTCGATGTGCGTTTTTACGAGCGCACTCGCGTGGGCTTTTTTATGGGTCAGCGCCGAAATGATTTCTGGATGATGAGGGGCGTTACCTAAAGCGACACTCAGGTTACGTTGCCAGCGTTCGTAACCGATGCGCCGAATCGGGCTCCCTTCAAATCGGTTCAGGAACTCTTCTTCCGTCCATGCAAAAAGCGTGAGTAGTTTCGCTTGATCAAGATCATTGCGCGGGGCAAAGACAGGATCGCCAGGTGAGGCAAATCGGTTCCACGGGCAGACAATCTGGCAGTCATCACAACCGTAGATCCGGTTGCCGAGTGCTTTGCGGAATTCCAAGGGAATCTCGCCGTCGTGTTCAATCGTCAGGTAACTGATGCAACGACGGGCGTCGACCTGATAGGGTTGGGTAATGGCTTGTGTCGGGCAGGCATCCAGACAGCGTTGACAGTCACCACAATGGCTTTCGATGGGGGGATCGATCGGCAGCGGCAGATTCGTAAAGAGCTCGCCTAGAAAATGCCAGGAGCCGGTACGGCTGAGCGAGAGGGTATGTTTTCCCTCCCAGCCCAAGCCAGCCTGGTCGGCCAGTGCCACCTCCATGACGGGGGCGGAATCGGTGAAGGCGCGGTATTCGAATGGGCCATACTGATCGGTAATGGTATCGGCCAGTTTCTGCAGTCGAGATCGTATGACCTTGTGGTAGTCGCGCCCCAGGGCGTATCGCGAAACGTATGCCGCTTCCGGATTGGCCAATTGTTCCTCGGCGTCCTTGGCATCTGCTGGCCAGTAGGGTAGACGGACACTGATGACGGTGATTGTTCCGGGATGGAGCTCGTTGGGCTGTTGTCTTAGTGTCGCATGGCGCGGCATGTAGTCCATCGTGCCATGCATGCCTTGCTGTAACCATTCCTGTAGGCGTTTTTTGGCAGCGTCTGAAATGACCGGTTTGCCCACACGGATTTCCACGAATCCCAAAGCATGTGCTGCCTTTTCAATGGCAGAGCGGAGGCTGTTGGGTGTATTCAGCATTTCAGGCAAATCGCGCACGCCAGCTATGCCACAGTGCCGTAGCTTCCTCTGAGCCCTCCTGAGGTGACCAGGCTGCAATTTCATCGGCTGCCAGGGGAATGAACGGGCCGGCCTTGGCTTCGAAGAAGACGCTATCTGGCTCCAGAGCCAGAATGGTATGGGTCGTGCCATGCGGAATATCGACGCCCAGTATCTCTCCACCGGGTTTAAGCTCGATGGCTTCGATGATGTTGCCATGCGTGTCAAAACTTAAATAGCCAAAACGACCCTGCAGCGCGATGATTGTTTCGTCCTTGCTCTTATCCAGATGGCGGTGCGGGCGCACATAAGAACCTGGTTGCATGGCATTAATCAGGCGGTGTGCCGGAAAAGCATCGTCTGGGTGGAAGTTCGCATTTTTACGGCGGCGAGGAGACTGGCGTGCTTCATTGGCCGTGTCCCTTAAAAGGGCGAGGTCGATTTTTTGCGTGGTCATAAAGAAAGTTGGTCTACGATATATATCTGTATATAATATATTGAGAGCGATAACGAGGCGCTCAGATAGCAGCCACGTGTGTTGATGTGGTCGTCCATATGGCCGGAGGTGAATCTAGCATGAAGCGAACTAAAACGGCAGAAACAGCATTTGTCCCATTGCATGGGTTGGCTACACTCGGGGCAGGTGGGCTGACGGTGAGTCTGTTTATCTGGCTTCTGTTCATGACCGCGCACCCCGGACAGCCGGTGCCCACATTCGAATCGCTTCAGGCGCACGCACTGTCCAGTGATGTGGGTTGGTTCGTTGTTCGTGCGCTGCAGGCTGGTATCGGCATGATGGCATTGCTGCATATCTGGCTGGTAGTCTGGATGTTGAAAGGATTGGCAGCCTTTAAGCGGTCACCGAGATTTACCGCTTTCTGGCAATCCCATATGGGATTGCAATGGATGGTGCGTCCACTGGTGCTGGCGATGCTGGTGAACGTGCTCTTTATTGTCGGTCTGGTATTTGTACCGGGGTTATGGAATCTGAGGGAGATGCTGTTTCCTGGTGCCTTGCTCGCATTTTTTCTGATTGCCGTTGATGCTGTGCTGCTGTGGATGGATCACCTATCCGAGTTGTATCAGGTTCAGACCGATAATGCGGGTAGTGGTCTAGCCGGCATGTTTCCGGCGTTTACATTCGCCATGCTGAGTGTTGGCTTTTCAGCATCGGCGGCAATGAGCCACCATAAAGTGACTGCTGGCATTGGATTTACCGGTGCGGTGATCCTGATGGTCTTTGCACTGTTTATTGCATCGGCTCATTTTGTGGTGCAGTTTCCACAGATGATGCGGGATGGCGTTAAACCGGCCGCTTCCGGTACGCTCTGGATGGCGATTCCTATTTCCACCATTCTGGGTATTGCCTCGTTTCGCTTGCTAATGAGTGCCCAGCACGTATGGGGTGCTCCGGTAGGGGATGTGCTGCCAGCCGCTGTATTACTGATTTTTCTGTCGGTTCAAGTGTTCTTCTACCTGTTGGGGCGTGCCGTCATGAACCGTAATCATGGTTGGCATTATCTGGTGACAGAGCAACCCCAGGCCGCGAGTTTTTCCTTGATTTGTCCTGGCGTCGGGTTGTTTGTGCTTGGCATGTTTGTCGTTTTTCGAGCATTACAGCCGCTCGAAGTGGTGGATACAACAACGATGTGGTTACCGTTGATTGTGTTGCTGGTGCTCCAGATTGCCACGTTCGGGCTGTTTTTCCGGTTGCTGCGTCGTGCCATGCCCAACGCGTAAACTTTTTGTGGTTCATATCCGCCATTGGTTTCGGCGTCCATTAATATGGGCGCTCATCTTTTTTGGCTTATTGGCTGTGGTGAACCAGTTTTTCGGTGCCACAACGACATGCCCTGGTTGCTGTCGCGTTTATTTCTAATCGTTCGAGTCTTTGAGTCTGTGTATGCCCAAGTTGCATCGTAAGTATTTCCATCTGGTGTTTTCGCTCGTGATGGGGGCGAAGATGGTCTTTGTGATGACTTTCTTTATCACCCTCATTAACCTGGGGTGGGTTGAGGGCTTCTTTGCGAGCTGGATGCGTGCTTACGCGATTGCCTATGTAATTGCGGTGCCGGTGATCTATTATCTGGCGCCATTGGCTCGACGTTTTGCAGCACGTTGGGTAGAGACGCCCTGAATTTGACGTAACTACTAGCCATCGGCCCTCTGCTCGGGCACCATAGCGAAACTTTGCAGGGGTTTCGATGTCCGTTTTACGTTTTGAGCTGGTAGATGAGCAGGCAACAGAGGGTCTGGGCAAGTTGATTGCCCGGGCATTGCCGTCATCTTCGGCCTGTTTTCATGTCAATCTGGTGGGCGATCTGGGGGCTGGCAAAACGACGCTGGTTCGTGGTGTTTTGCGTGCACTCGGTTATACCGGCCGGGTGAAAAGCCCGACCTACCCGTTGCTTGAGACCTACAGTCTGTCAGATAGATCGTTGAACCACTTTGACCTATATCGGCTGGAAACTCCCGCGGCTTTTACCGAAGCGGGGTTTGATGACTATTTCAGCGTGCCCGGCGTGTGTTTTGTCGAATGGCCGGATTGCGCAACGGGGTATTTGCCATTGCCGGATTGGGTTGTAACGTTGACGGCAACAGACCGTGGTGGCCGGATGGTGGATATTGAAGCGCGATCGCCACAAGGGCGGTGCTGCCTGGAGCAGATGGCGTGACTAAACGGTTGGCAGATCTCCATCGGCGCCAACTCCTGAAAGGTGCGGGGTCATTGTGGCTGTTGTCGGTGACGCCGGTTGCAGCCCTGGCGGCTACTGGATCTTCTATTGTGGCCGTTCGTGTTTGGCCCGCCGAAGACTACACCCGGGTCACCATTGAACACAAAGGTCAGGTCAAGTTTACGCAATCCATGGTCAAAAACCCGGAGCGCCTTGTTGTTGATATCGAGGGTATCGAGCTCAATGGTGTGCTCAAAAGTCTGGGTGATAAAGTCGGCTCGAATGATCCGTATATCAAACAGTTACGTGCCGCCAATTACAAACCGGGTGTTGTGCGTCTGGTGATGGATCTCAAGGGCGAAGTAGCACCGCAAGTGTTCAATTTGGCTCCGGTGGGTGATTACCAGGGCCGATTGGTGATGGATATCTATCCTCTGGTGCCTCAAGACCCGTTGATGCAGCTGGTGACGGGCAAGCAAACGCCTACCGTTAAACCGCCGGTGCCGACTGAAAGTGCACGGCCGGAAGCCAAGCCCTTGCAGGATAAGCCTGAACGGCCCGCGGTCAGTGAGCCCGAACCGCCAAGGCTTGCAGAAAAACGTGTTGATGAGCCGGTTAGATCGGGTAAGAAGGTGGGCAAGATGGTGACCATCATGCTGGACCCCGGTCACGGTGGCGAAGATCCCGGTGCGATTGGTGCCCGTGGCTCTATGGAAAAGAACGTCACTTTGTCGATTGCGCGGCGTCTTCGTCAGCGGATCGAGGCAGATCCATCAATGCGGGCAGCATTAACGCGTGATGGCGACTTCTTTGTACCCCTGCAAACCCGTGTGCAGAAAGCACGAAAAGCCCAGGCGGATCTATTTGTCTCGATTCATGCTGATGCCTGGATCAAGCCGGAAGCTCGGGGCTCTTCCGTCTTTGTTTTGTCGGAAAAGGGCGCGTCCAGCGCCGCGGCACGCTACCTGGCGCAGAAAGAGAATGACGCCGATAAGGTGGGGGGGGTCAATTTTACGGTATCTGACCCACATCTTGCGCGAACACTCATGGATCTGACGCAAACTGCCACGCAAAATGACAGTATGAAGTTGGGTAAGTCGGTGCTGTCTAATCTAGGCAGTGTCAATGCTCTGCATAAGGCTTCTGTCGAGCAGGCCGGGTTTGCTGTTCTGAAAGCACCGGATATTCCATCCGTGTTGATTGAAACCGCATTTATTTCCAATCCCGAAGAAGAAAAGCGACTGAATGACGAGGAATATCAGGATAAGTTGGCGGAAGCCATCATGCGGGGTATTCGTCAGTATCTCGCTCGAAATCCCTCGTTTACCGGCTCCCGAAGCGGCTGAAAAGGCGGCTTACGCCTTATAATGCAGGGTTTTCTTAAAAACTTTGCACCCAACTTATGCGTGTTGTACGCGGATTAAACTTACCTGCTAATGCGCCGGCGGCAGTGACCATTGGAAATTTCGATGGTATGCACCTCGGGCATCGGGCGTTGCTGCGTCAGCTACAGGCTGAGGCTGCGGTACGCGGACTGCAAACCAGTGTATTGACGTTTAACCCGCATCCTCGTGAATTTTTTGCCCGCCGGGCCGCGCAAGGTGATGCTAAGAATGTGCCTGCGCGGCTGCATACACTACGCGAGAAGCTCGAGGCGCTTGCCGGTGCCGGCATTGATGAAACCCGAGTGTGTCCATTCAATACCGAGTTTGCCGCATTGTCACCAGAGGGCTTTGTGCGTCGGGTGCTGATTGATGCGATGCAAGCCAGGCACGTGCTGATTGGTGATGACTTTCGTTTTGGTGCCCGCCGATCCGGTGACTTCGCCTTGTTAGAACAACTGGGGCATCGACATGGGTTTACAGTGTCGGCGCTGGATGCCCAATGCCTTGGGGCATCTCGTATTTCCAGCTCGCAGGTTCGTGAAGCGCTCGCTGCCGGTGACCTGAAGCGGGCTGAAGCCTTGTTGGGCTATTCTTATTCGATGGCCGGACGCGTAGTTCGTGGCCGCCAGCTGGGGCGGACTATTGGGGTGCCTACGGCCAATGTGCAGATTAGGCACGACCCTTTGCCGCTGCGTGGTGTTTTTGTGGTGGATGTGATGTTGGATCAAACTGATCTTGCCGTACCTCGCACCTCGCAGCGTTATACCGGTGTGGCCAATCTCGGATACCGTCCAACACTTGGCGGCGACCCCCGACCGCTTCTTGAAGTGCATTTGTTTGACTACGACGGTGACCTTTATGGCGCTCACCTGGATGTCCGTTTTCTTGCCAAGCTACGTGATGAAATGACGTTTGCCAATTTCGATGCCTTGACCCGCCAGATTCGTGACGATCTGATTCAAGCGCGTGCCTATTTTGATTTACAGCCTATTCAGTAACTGACGTAATCCCATGACCGAAAAATCCAAGAACACCGCACCGACTGAAGAAAATAAAGCAGCACGTGCCACGCTGAACCTGGCTGATACGCCATTTCCCATGCGCGGTGATCTGCCGAAGCGGGAACCGCAGTGGGTAGACTTATGGCAAAAAAATGGGCTGTATCAACAGATTCGGGCGCACACGAAAGGCCGTCCGCGCTTCGTGTTGCACGATGGCCCACCTTACGCCAACGGCGACATCCACATTGGTCATGCCGTTAATAAAATCCTAAAAGACATCATCGTTCGTTCGAAAGTGTTGGCGGGTTTTGACGCGCAGTACGTGCCGGGTTGGGATTGCCACGGTCTGCCCATCGAACACCAGATCGAAAAACAGCATGGTCGCAATCTGCCGGCTGACGAAGTACGAAAACTATGCCGCACTTACGCGGCTGAGCAAGTCGCGCGTCAGAAAAAGGACTTTATCCGACTCGGTGTGCTGGGCGATTGGGATAACCCCTACCTGACCATGAACTTCAGTGCCGAAGCCAACGAGATTCGCGCGCTGGGAAAGATGCTTGAAGATGGCTATCTCTACCAGGGCCTCAAGCCCGTCAACTGGTGTCTCGATTGTCGTTCCGCGCTGGCCGAGGCTGAAGTGGAGTACGAAGACAAGCATTCACCCGCTATTGATGTAGCCTTTGAAGTACACCCGAATCACGCCGCCACAGTCGCCAAGGCCTTTGGGCTGGATCATCTGGACGGTCCGGCCTTCGCCGTGATTTGGACGACGACCCCGTGGACGCTGCCTGCGAATGAAGCGGTCAGCGTGCATCCGACAGTGGAATATGCCTTGATCGGAACCGCCAAGGGCAACCTGATTCTGGGTGCTGATCTGGCCGAGAGTGCCTTGGCGCGTTACGACCTGCAAGGGCAGGTGTTGGGCAAATGTAACGGTGCCGCGCTTGAACACGTGCTGCTGCGCCATCCGTTCTACAGCAAGGATGTGCCTATCATTTGTGGCGAACATGTGACTACCGATGCGGGTACGGGTCTGGTACACACTGCCCCGGCGCACGGCGTGGATGACTTCAACATTGGCAAAAAATATGGGCTGCCGGTTGAAAACCCGGTGGGCGATGATGGTCGCTTTCTGCAGAAGACGCTGCCGTTGCCAACGGAAGCGTTGGCCGGGCTCAGTGTCTGGGATGCCAATCCTAAGGTGCTTGCCTGCCTGCGTGACAACGGTCGCCTGCTGGCCGAAGTGAAGCTGCAACACAGCTACCCGCATTGCTGGCGGCACAAGACCCCGATCATCTTCCGCGCCACCACGCAGTGGTTTGTCGGTATGGATCTCCCGCCCAAGCCCGGTCAGCCGACTTTGCGTCACCTGGCCGAAGTGGCTGTAGGCGATACCAATTTCTACCCGGCCTGGGGGCGCGCGCGTCTTGAAGCCATGATCCGCAATCGCCCGGACTGGTGCGTGTCGCGCCAGCGTAACTGGGGGGTGCCGATTCCGTTCTTTCTGAATAAGGAAACCAACGAGTTGCATCCTCGAACACCGGAACTGGTTGAAGAAGTTGCTAAACGCGTTGAACAATCCGGTATTGAAGCCTGGTTCCAGCTGGACCCGGCCGAGCTGCTGGGGGACGAGGCCAAGCATTATCGAAAGCTATCGGATACGCTCGACGTGTGGTTCGATTCAGGGACGACACACTGGCACGTGATGCGTGGTTCGCATGCCGATGAACACGCCTTCCCGGCTGATTTATATCTTGAAGGCTCGGATCAGCACCGTGGCTGGTTCCAGTCGTCTTTGCTGACCGGCTGTGCGCTCGATGGCCGGGCGCCCTACAAGGGGCTGCTGACACACGGCTTTGTCGTCGATGGCAAAGGACGGAAGATGTCAAAATCTGTCGGCAACGTCATCTATCCGCAGGAAGTG
This sequence comes from Rhodocyclaceae bacterium, assembly GCA_023253415.1. Classification (GTDB taxonomy): domain Bacteria; phylum Pseudomonadota; class Gammaproteobacteria; order Burkholderiales; family Rhodocyclaceae; genus Fluviibacter. Next base: position 7,088 of record JALRGK010000263.1, on the reverse strand, counting down.
GCCGACAAAATGGGCGCTGAAATTCTGCGTTTGTGGGTGGCGAATACCGATTACTCCGGCGAATTGACCATCTCGGATGAGATTCTCAAGCGCGTGGTGGAGAGCTACCGTCGTATCCGCAACACGCTGCGTTTCCTCCTGGCGAATACCGATGATTTCAATCCGGCCACCCATAGCGTACCGGCGAGCGAGATGCTGGAAATCGATCGCTATGCCATCGAAATGGCGCGTACGCTACAAGCAACGGTGCAGGCTGATTATGACCGTTATGACTTCCACCATATCGTTCAGTCGTTGCAGAACTTCTGCTCGGAAGAGCTCGGTGCGTTCTACCTTGATGTACTGAAAGACCGACTCTACACGACGGCACCAAATTCATTGGCACGACGTTCGGCGCAAACCGCGCTGTGGCTGATTACGCAAACCATGCTGCGACTCATGGCACCGATTCTGTCCTTTACGACGGAAGAAGTATGGACCTTGCTGGCGCAGAAATATGACGGAATGCCAATATCGATCATGCTCAGTGATGCCCAGCCACTGCCATCGCTGGCGGATGCGGCGGCGCTCGACGACAAATGGTCACGTATTCGTAGAATCCGAGCCGAAGTGGCGCGCGCCATGGAGACCGTACGTAGCGAGGGTGGCATCGGTTCGTCGCTACAGGCAGAAGTGACGGTGGTTGCACCGGCTGATGATGCTGCCGCATTGCGCAGCCTGGGTGATGACCTCAAGTTCGTGTTCATTAGTTCAGCTGCCAATGTGGTCGATGGTGCCGCACTGGAGATTCAAGTGTCACCGAGCGTGCAGCCGAAGTGTGAGCGCTGCTGGCATCAGCGTGACAGCGTGGGTAAAAATCCCGCACACCCGACCTGGTGTGATCGCTGCGTTGCTAATGTGGATGGCGAAGGCGAGAAGCGTGTCTATGCCTGAATGTCAACCGCACGTCCTGCGTAGTGGTTTGTTGGTGGTGCTGGCTACGATCGTTCTGGATCAGCTGAGCAAGCTGTGGGTGTTTAATAGTTTTGCTCCGGGCGAAGTGGTTGCTGTGACGTCGTTTTTTAATCTTGTTCTGGTCTTCAACCCCGGAGCGGCATTCAGTTTTCTGGCGGATCACGCCGGATGGCAACGCTGGTTTTTCAGCCTCATCGCGCTGGGGATTTCCGGTTGGATTGTCTGGCAGTTACGTCAGATGAGATCCTGCTCATGGCTTGCCATTGGCCTTGCGCTTATTATGGGTGGTGCACTGGGTAATCTGATTGACCGTTTATGGCTCGGTATGGTCATTGATTTTATCGACATCCATGCCGGTGGTTGGCATTGGCCTGCCTTTAATATCGCGGACAGTGCCGTTTGTGTTGGCGCTGTGCTTTACGTGTTTTTTCAGAAACAGTTGCCACAGAAGTCATAGTGATGCGTGGAGTTCATGATGCAAGAGATCAAACTGATTCAGGCCGATAGTTTTCTGACGCTGCATTACAGGTTAACTACCCAGGATGGTGAGGAGGTGGTGAGTACCTTTGATCTGGGGCCGGCCACCATACAGATGGGGCATGGCGAGTTGAATGAAAACCTGGAGTCCTGCCTTGTCGGTCTGCAACCTGGTGAACATGCCATTTTTGATGTGCCCGCTGAAGCCGGCTTTGGTCAGCATAATCCGGGCTTGGTACAACGTATTGCGATCAGTGCGCTGCCCGTAGGTCAGGATCTCAAGGAAAATACCCTGATCGAGTTTACATCGCCCGAGGGCGCAGAGTTTGCCGGCTTTGTGCGCGAACTGGATGCGACTCATGCGCTCATGGATTTTAATCACCCGCTGGCTGGTAAAAGCCTGCGTTTTGAAGTAAAGATTATCGGATTGCTATGAATACCAAGGCATCCCCTGTCATGCCAATCATCCTGGCAAACCCACGGGGTTTCTGTGCCGGGGTTGAGCGTGCCATTGCAATCGTTGAGCGTGCACTCGAACAGTTTGGGGCACCCATATACGTCCGCCATGAAGTGGTTCACAACAAATTTGTCGTGGATGGATTGCGCCAGCGTGGCGCAATTTTTATTGAGGCATTGTCGGATGTCCCTCCCGGTGCCACCTTGATTTTCAGCGCTCACGGGGTCCCCAAGTCAGTGCGGGATGAGGCAGCAGCCCGTGGATTACGTATTTTTGATGCGACCTGTCCGCTGGTGACCAAGGTGCATGTGGAAGTTGGAAAGATGCGTGCCGAGGGGCGCGAGATCATCATGATTGGCCACAAAGGGCATCCCGAAGTCGAGGGCACGATGGGCCAGTCGACAGCCGGTATGTATCTGGTTGAAACGGCCGATGATGTGGCGACGCTCCAGGTGGCAAATCCTTCGGCACTGGCCTATGTGACACAGACCACGCTGTCTGTGGACGATGCTGCTGTGATTGTTGCAGCATTACGTCAACGTTTTCCGGATATTGTGGGTCCGAAAAAGGATGACATCTGTTATGCCACACAGAATCGTCAGGATGCTGTTCGTGTGTTGGCTGAAGATTGTGATCTGGTGCTGGTCGTGGGTTCGGTGACCAGTTCGAATTCGAACCGTCTACGTGAAGTGGCTGCCTTGCTTGGGCGTGAGGCTTATCTCATTGACCGGGCAGAACACATTGATCCGGTCTGGCTTAAAAACGCTCCAAGAATTGGAGTCACTGCGGGCGCTTCGGCACCCGAAGTCCTGGTAGAAGAGGTGGTTGCCCGTTTGCATGAATTGGGTGCCGGATCGGTTCAGAACCTGGATGGTGTGATTGAAGACGTGAAATTCCCATTGCCAAGTGGTCTGCGTTAATCACGATCGCCTGCCCGCTGGTGGATAGACTCATGACTCAACCTACAACAGCCTGCCACGATTGTTACCACTGTGGTCTGCCGATCCCCGAAGGTGTTAACCTCGCGGTGGCCGTGGGTGGGCAACCGAGGGCGATGTGTTGTGAAGGCTGTCGTGCCGTAGCCGAAGCGATCGTCGCTAATGGCCTCGAAGACTATTATCAGAATCGCGATGCCATGCCGGAGTCACCGCGCGAGGCTGTGCCAGATATCCTGGATTCTCTTGCGCTGTATGACCAGGCCGAGTTTCAGAAAACATTCGTACGGGCACTTGGTGAGCATGAGCAAGAGGCGGCACTTGTGCTGGAAGGCATTACCTGTGCCGCTTGCGTCTGGTTGAACGAGCAACACGTTGCTCGATTGCCCGGTGTGCTTGCAGTTGAAGTCAATTACACGACACGACGGGCACGTGTCCGTTGGGATGATCGCAAGGTTGCGCTGTCCCAGATTCTCAAGGCGATTACCGAGATCGGTTATCGGGCGCATCCATTCGACCCGGCGCGGCAGGAAGCTGTGGCCCAGAAAGAGCGGCGCGGCATGCTCTGGCGTCTGGCGGTTTCGGGACTGGGCATGATGCAGGTCATGATGTATGCCTATCCGACCTATGTGGCCGGTGATGGTGACCTGACGCCGGATGTAGAGGTGCTGTTGCGCTGGTCGAGTCTGGTGCTGACGTTGCCTGTTATTTTGTACGCCTGCGGACCTTTTTTCCGGAACGCCTGGCGTGATATCCGCTTCCGGCGGGTTGGTATGGACACTCCGGTGGCGCTGGGAATTGGTGCCGCCTTCGTGGCCAGTGTCTGGGCGACCATCAGCCAGAGCGGTCACGTGTATTACGACTCGATCAACATGTTTGTTTTCTTTCTGCTGGGAGGCCGTTATCTCGAGTTGCTGGCCCGGCAGAAAGCGCTGCGGGCAACGGAAGAACTTGGGCGATTGGCCCCAGCCTTTGCTGACCGCTTTGTCGCCGCTGGTGATACGGATGTCACGGAGCGCGTTCTGGTCTCTGCATTGCAAGTCGGGGATCGGGTACTGGTGAAGCCCGGAACCCAGGTACCGGCCGATGGTTGCGTCGTCAGTGGTGAGAGCAGTGTGGATGAATCCCTTCTGACGGGTGAGAGTCTCCCGGTCGACAAGACCATTGGGTCGGCGGTGACCGGCGGCTCTATGAATATCGCCAGCCCCCTGGTCGTTCAAGTGCAACAGGTTGGCGAAGCGACCCGCCTGTCGGCCATCCTCAAGCTCATGGAGCGGGGGGCGCTCGAAAAACCGCGTGCCGTGACTACCGCAGACCGTGTGGCCTCCTGGTTTCTCTGGGGGCTGTTAGGGCTTGCCGCGCTGACGGCTGTGATGTGGTGGCAGATCGACCCGAGCCAGGTGTTGCCGGTGACGGTTGCCGTCTTGGTTGTCAGCTGCCCTTGTGCGTTGTCGTTGGCGACGCCGGTCGCCCTGACGATAGCCACAGGACGCTTGGCACGTGAAGGATTGCTCGTGACCCGGGGTCATGCTGTCGAGACCCTGGCTCAGGTGACCGATGTGGTGCTTGATAAGACGGGCACGCTGACGACTGGGCAGATGCGCCTGTCGCGGATGGCCGTTCTGTCGTCTCCGGATGAATCGACCTGTCTTGCATTGGCGGCGAGTCTGGAGCACACATCCTCCCATCCCTTGGGGGTGGCGCTGGTTCGCGCGGCAGCAGGTTTACCATCTTACCCCGTCACTGAAGCGCGCCATCAGACGGGTGCGGGTATTGAAGCGACAATAGAAGGACGTATCTACCGGATCGGACATGCGGATTTTGTTGCGGCGCTGGTGGGGGTCCCTCTGGCGCCGGATGACAGTGCTGCAGACACGGAGGGGACCACGCTCTACCTGGGCGAGGTTGGCGGTTGGCTGGCGCGTTTTGTGATGAGCGATACATTACGTGCGGATGCGCTGGACGCGGTTAAGGAGCTTCGTGGCCTGGGTTGCGCGGTATCGCTACTATCCGGAGATGCTAACCCTACCGTACAGGCAGTGGCCGATGCGGCGGGCATTGCAGAGGCTGAAGGACGAGCCACCCCGCAAAGCAAGCTGGCTCACGTGGCAAACTTGCAGGCAGCAGGGCATGTGGTCTGTATGGTGGGCGATGGTGTCAATGACGCCCCGGTGCTGGCGCACGCCCAGGTTTCTGTGGCTATGGGGGAGGGCACCGAACTGGCACGGACACAGGCAGACTGCGTCCTGCTGGGCAAACACTTACGGGTACTACCGTCTGCGGTTCGTCTGGCGCGGCGAACTCGCCGCATCATCCGTGAAAACCTTTGGTGGGCGATTGTGTACAACGCTATTGCTTTGCCCATCGCAATGAGCGGGTGGTTGACGCCATGGCTGGCTGGTCTGGGTATGTCGCTGAGCTCGTTGTGGGTTGTGCTGAATTCGCTCAGGCTGCAACGTATCCGGATTCACGAGTGATTCGCCAATAGGGTCTGGTTCGGGCAGAATGCCCCCTATGGAATCCCTCTATCTACTTATTCCCGTCTCTGTCATCCTGGTTTTTGTCATTGGAGGCCTCTTCTGGTGGTCTGTGCGATCAGGCCAGTTCGATGATCTGGAGGGCCCGGCGCATCGTATCCTGATGGATCGAGATGGGGCAAAAAAACCAGAGTCTGGTCAGGCATCTGTACTAAATTCAGAGCCAGATCCGCGTATGCCCGATTAGAAGCTCTATTGCACCGCAACATTTTTTGATCTGCGTCAAAAAATGTTTAGATAGTTGATGATTTTGTGAATTATTGACTCTGACTAGTCTTGTATCAGACAAGAGATAGCAGCATACTTCGACCTGCAGGGTTGTTCGGGCTCAGGCCCAGATTCTGCTTCTCTGTTGGGGTTGGGGTGCGCTGTTTAGGCAGTGCACCTTTTTTTTGCCCAAAATTTTTTACAAGCATCTAAATGCGTTGGTGCTTGTTGTTCGTGCGGTATCAAGTAGGTTTATCGTCAACATCAAAAAAATTGATCTAGATCAAAGAACTGTTATTCAGTTAGAATTAAGCCTTTCTTAAGGCACGCTTTGCGTGCAAAATCACGGTGTTTGTTTAATTTAAGAGGTGCGTCCTATGTCTGTAATGTCGGATACGCAATCTGTATATAACTACAAGATTGTTCGGCAATTTGCCATTATGGCGGTGATCTGGGGGATCGTTGGCATGCTGGTTGGCGTCATTGTCGCCGCTCAGCTCGTCTGGCCTGAACTCAATATTGCTCCCTACTTGACCTTCGGACGTCTGCGTCCATTGCATACTAACGCCGTGATTTTCGCGTTCGGTGGTAGCGCCTTGTTCGCAACATCCTACTACGTCGTACAGCGCACCTGCTATACCCGTATTTTTTGCGACAAGCTCGCCGCCTTCACCTTCTGGGGCTGGCAACTGGTTATTGTTCTCGCGGCCGTGACGCTGCCGTTGGGTTTCACTTCAGCTAAAGAGTATGCCGAGCTCGAGTGGCCGATTGATATCCTAATCGCTGTGGTGTGGGTCGCCTATGCCATCGTGTTCTTCGGTACAATCGCTAAGCGTAAAGTTGGTCACATTTATGTGGCCAACTGGTTCTACGGTGCCTTCATCATCGCCGTGGCATTGCTGCACATCGTTAACAGCGCTGAAATTCCGGTTAGTTTGTTTGGCATGAAGTCGTACTCGGCTTACTACGGTGCTCAGGATGCGATGGTTCAGTGGTGGTATGGTCACAACGCCGTGGGTTTCTTCCTGACGGCAGGCTTCCTGGGCATGATGTACTACTTCGTGCCGAAGCAGGCTGGTCGTCCGGTTTACTCCTACCGTCTGTCGGTGGTGCACTTCTGGGCCCTGATCTTTACTTACATGTGGGCGGGTCCGCACCATCTGCACTATACCGCGCTGCCGGACTGGACTCAGTCAGTGGGTATGGTTTTTTCGCTGATTCTGCTGGCGCCATCGTGGGGCGGCATGATCAACGGCATCATGACCCTGTCGGGCGCATGGCACAAGCTGCGTGATGATCCTATCCTCAAGTTCCTGATCACCTCGCTGTCGTTCTACGGCATGTCGACCTTCGAAGGTCCGATGATGGCGATCAAGACCGTGAATGCCCTGTCGCACTACACGGACTGGACTGTGGGTCACGTGCACTCGGGTGCCCTGGGTTGGGTGGCTATGGTGTCAATTGGCTCAATTTACTACCTGGTGCCTAAGCTTTTTGGTAAGCAAGAAATGTGGAGCACCA
>JALRGK010000181.1 GCA_023253415.1 Rhodocyclaceae bacterium | reverse complement strand
GACCGTCCCGGGGCGCGACTCTGGGCGGTCGCCGACGGCATGGGGGGGCACAACTCCGGGGAGCTGGCCAGCGCCGAGATCGTCGCGGCGCTCGATTCGCTGCCGCCGGCCGACGACCTGGAGACGATGTCGCGGGCCGTCCGCGACCGGCTGCAGCAGGTCAATGCGTCGCTGCGCGGCCTGCTTTCCGACCGCCCGGCGCGCACCCTGATCGGCAGCACCGTCGTCGTGCTGCTGGCGAGCGGCCGACGCTGCCGCGTGATCTGGGCCGGCGACAGCCGGGCCTACCTCTGCCGCGACCACGCCCTGCAACCGCTGACGCGTGACCACAGCATGGTCAACGAACTGGTCGCACAGGGGCTCCTGACCCAGGGGCAGGCGGGTTCTTTCATACAGCCGGCATGATACTAGATTGCTGCCGGACAGTATCCTTCGGTTCATTGATAAAAGCTGCTTTAAAAGCGCCAGGTCACACCTACTTCGAAACGGTCTGCACCGTTACGCTTCGATTTACTGACAGTGGTTGCGTCAGCAATGTTGTTACCACTGACCAGATAGGCCACCCCGAGATCCCAGGTCGGTGAAGGACTGTATATACCCGCCATCATCACATAGCCATTCAGATAGGTCGGAGCGTTTGTCGGTGTGTTGGTCGCAGTACCGATATCGAGGGCTAGCTTTAATCTGGGATGAATGGACCAGACGGGTGCAATGGATACCCCATAGACGTTGCTTCTCTGCAGATCGCTATCCCCACCTACTGGGTAGGCATGATTGTAAGGTTCCCGTTCGTAAGACGCATTGAGATGGATATCAATATCCTGCCAATAATATGAAGCAATCAGATTGATACCGTAGTTAGTAGCGGCATTGCCCAGGCCTGCTGCTTGCTGGTTATTGCTAGAGGGCAGGGTTAGGGTAGGTTTTGCAGCTAGATTAAGTCCGGTATTTCCATCACCCATAAATCGCCATTTGATGCCCAAGACGTAATTCGACATGGGCTCATAGCTTCCGGTGGGTACAAAATAATAGGAGGCTGAAATCGATGCTTCCGTAACCTCGTTGATGCCATAGGTATAGGTGATTGGGAGGGTTCGGGCATTCCCATTGCCGACAAATTCTTCGCCGGGGGAGATATCGCTGACCTGATCATAGGTACCGTTGGCGCTGATGGCATAAAAGTACGCTTCAATCTGGTGGACTTCATGACCAACTGTTGCGGCATCATCGGTATTGAGGGGTTCAAAGGCATAGGCATGCGCAACAAAAACGGTCAGCAGTAAAACGAACAGTAGGCGCAAGGTGGTCTGTGATCATCGTGAAGCGATCACAATATCCAGATTGTGTTTCACGAGGATGACGATGCCCTTTGTCATTTATCTGCAACAAATAATTCATCGTTTCGCGGTAGATCAAAAAAAGCGGTCGGGCTATGTTCAGCACTCGTATTCATGGAGTGACATCATGTCGAGCAAAACGGTATTCGAAATCCTCGAGCAGTTGGAGAAGATTCTCAAAGACAAGCCAAACTACAACAAGTTGCTAGGTGGTTCTGGCTACAGAAATGGCTACGAGGACGGTTACAAGAATGCGTTCAAACGGTTCAAAGCCTTTCGTGACGACATTCTGAAAAAAGATGCAGACAAGAAGGATCTGGATAAAAGCAAGTAACGTTGCTTACTTCTCCCACGGAACCGCCTGTTGAATGACTGGTCTGAGCGCAGCAGGTAAGAGCTCAAGATAGGCACTCATCCGGCCTTTAGCCCAAGCTGCCGGTGTGTCTTCTGTGGCAAGTCGGCGCTCAGCCATTAACAGTTCTGCGGTCGCCAGGTCATTCATATGACCTAGTAATTCCTGGGTCTCAGTCAGACTGCGGCTGAATGCGTGGACCCGTTTTTTAGGGTAGAGGCTTTCAAAAAAATCCAGGGTGTAGCGTAGCTTTTTGAGATCAATACGTACTTCGTGTCGTTGTTCGGCGTTAAGCGTATGCGCCTTGCGCGCACCGCATAAAAATCGCTTGTGACGCCGTTTGAGTGCTTTGGTCGCGTAGCTACGGATCAATGTCTGGTCATCTTCGAGCCCGAACAGCGCCTCGCAAAAGCTCAGGATGTTCAGGCTGTACTGCCGACTCTGCATGATTTTTTTTGCCGCTTCGTGCGTGGCCAGACGTCTGGTCTGCGCAAAGTTTCGTAAGGCGATGAGATCCGGATGCTCAGCCAAGTCTTCATACAGCCGGGGCATTTGTTCGTTACAGAATACATCCCAGTTGCGCGCATCGCCCAGTTCCTGAGCGATTTCCCGCCAGGCCTGGCTCCAGCGTTCTGAAAAACCGTCGGGTAGGGCCTCCGAGAATAGGCGGAGTGCTGTCCTCAGGCGACGCAACGCGACACGGGCCTGGTGGATATATTCGTCATTCTGCGGGGTGAAAATGCCCTGTTCATTCGCTTGTAGTTGCGTGATACAGCTGCGTGCAATATTCAGAAAAACCGATGTTGTTGTGTCATTGCTGCTGATCCGGAGCGGTGCTGCTTTGACAGGGATATGGGTTTTATCCAGAAATAACGCGTATCCACGAGCGGCTTTGCTTTCATCCGCAGGGTGCAGGCGCACATGACGACTTAACATTCGGGCGAGTGCAAACAGCGTCCCTGGTGCTCCCGATTTAAGTTCCAGTTCAAGTTCACAGATGGGTTGCTCACGGCAGATGCCGTCGCGGGTCACTGAGATGAGGCCCTGATCCAGTGCGATCTCTATCGTGGCGCGGCGAAACTCCAGTGTCCAGATCCGACGATTGAAGTCTGTGGTGAAAACGGGTACAAGCTGATCTGCGATCTTCGAGAGCTTATCAGCGAGTTGGGCGTTGTCCACCAGGCTCGGAAAATCAAATACCCCGGGTGTCGTTGGTGCTTCCCACTCGGAACGCTGGCTGATGCCGCCCTCACTAGGGTGGGCTGTTTTAACGGTCAGAAGCGTTTTCCTGAGGATGCGTCGCTCTCGAACAGCAACCCGTTCTTTGGTCAGGGCTAGATCCGGGGTGTCGAAGTAGGTGTTATGCAGTTTCTGGCGTTTGG
>JALRGK010000169.1 GCA_023253415.1 Rhodocyclaceae bacterium | reverse complement strand
TCGGACATAGCCGACAGCGGTGATCAGAAAACCGGTGATCAGCCAGGCAGGATCAATCTCACCAGAGTAAATCATCGGCGCGTAGCGCGAATACGCAGGCGGAAACCGGCCTCTTCCCAGATGGCAGTTTCGTCACGCAGCGCCGCCATGGTCATCGGGTTTTCATCCAGCCACACCGCCGGAATCTGGATCGTAAAACCGTTCACTGTTTCGGAGGCATGCAACTCGGGAACGCCGCTCTCCAGACGGGACCGATGCAGAATCGCCCCGAGACGCAAGGCCAATATCTGCCGCCAGGCGATATCGGCCCGCTCGAGGCTGTCAACCTTGTTCAGCTTACCGCGATGACACAGCACCAGCAGCGCCAGACGAGCCTGGTCCATCTTGGAAAAACCCGGCATATCAGCGTAACCCAGAATATAGGCACCATGCTTGTGGTAACCACTATGGGCAATCGACAACCCCACCTCATGTAGACTGGCCGCCCAACGCACGAACTGCAGATCGCGTTCCAGCTCTTCCGGACTGCGCAGTTTCAACCCCATGAGTCCCGTAAAAATCGTTGTCGCGGTTTCCGCCACGCGCTCGGCCTGGCCAGACTCCACCTGATAACGGCGCTGGAAATGCCGCACGGTCGCTGAACGCATATCGTGATGATGGAAACGACCGAGCAGGTCATACAGCACACCGAGGCGCAGCGCACCATCGGCATAACTCACTTGCTGGATGCCCAGCGTATCCATAATCGCCGACATAATGGCAATACCGCCCGGCAATACAGGAATCCGATCCGATTTCACCCCCTGCAAAGGCAGCGCTTCAATAAACTTATGGCGTAGCATCAGGGTACAGAGCTTATCCAGACCAACGCGTGTAATCCCGATCGTGCCACGTGGATTGAGGTCATTCTGTTCCAGAATATCGGCAATCGCACGGGCGGTACCCGACGAACCAATCGCCTCACCCCACCCCGTTAACTGATACGCATGGGCAATGAGCGACACTTCCTTGGCCGCTGCCATCTGGGCTTCACGCAAGCGCTTACGATCGATCAGGCCATCGGGAAAATAGCGTAGCGAATAACTGACACACCCCATGAAGAGCGATTCCAGCTTCAGCGGCTTCATTCCGGCGCCAATAATAAACTCGGTGGAACCCCCGCCAATATCGAACACCAGGCGCTGCTGATCTGATGCCGGTAACGAGTGCACGGCACCGATATAAATCAGCCGCGCTTCTTCACGACCCGCAATAATTTCAATGGGAAAGCCTAGCGCTTCCTCGGCCCGTGCCAAAAAACTATGGGCATTCTTGGCGACACGCAGGGCATTGGTAGCCACGGCCCGTACGGCATCCTGCGGCAAACCACGGAGTCGCTCACCAAAACGGGACAGTGCAATCAGCCCACGTTCCTGGGAAGCCTCATCAAGACTCTTGTCGGCCTGTAGGCCAGAGGCCAGTCGAACCGGGTCTTTAAGAGAGTCCAACGTATAAATCTGGTCTTCGACAACACGCCCCACCTCCAGGCGGAAGCTGTTAGAGCCCAGATCAACGGCGGCAATAGATTCGTACTGCATGAAGTTTCCGAGACAATTGGTGGCAAACACCTGCCAAAGATCGAATTTTACCCCACTGGCATGAGGCCAATGCGCCTATTTTTGGCGGAATAAATCACGGCATTTCATATTCCTGTCACAATTAGGGTGCCTACTTGGCAGGTTTACATGACAACGTTACCGATCTATCCATGACTTCGATGGCCCCAAGCGCACCCCATAGCCACTTTCTCAATCGCGAGCTCGGCCTCATCGCCTTTAACCGCCGCGTTCTGGCCCAGGCCCAGGATGAGCGCGTACCTTTGCTGGAGCGGCTGTTCTTTCTTTGTATCGTGTCATCGAATCTCGATGAATTCTTCGAAATTCGCATGGCGGGCCTTAAGGAACAGATCAAAGGCCACAGCCAGACCCGAACCACCGATGGCCGCCTCCCGCAGGAGGCCTATAACGAAGTCTCTGCTGCAGTTCACCGTCTCGTCGCAGATCAGTACCGCGAACTCAACGACACGCTGTTGCCCGCGGCCGCCAATGAGGGCATCCGCTTTCTACGCCGATCCCAGTGGACGGACGCCCAACGTGAATGGATTCGTGACTACTTCTTCCGCGAAGTCATGCCGGTGCTCACACCCATTGGACTGGATCCATCGCATCCCTTCCCACGTATCTACAACAAGAGTCTTAACTTCATTGTCGAACTGGAAGGTCGTGATGCCTTCGGCCGCAGCTCCGGCATCGCCATTGTGCAAGCGCCGCGTGTCCTGCCCCGCATCATTCGGTTGCCGCAAGAACTGACCCCGGAATCCGATTACACCTTCATCTTCCTATCCTCGATCGTGCATGCCTTCGTTGGCGAACTATTCAGCGGCATGACCGTACAGGGCTGTTATCAGTTCCGCGTCACTCGCAACTCCGACCTCTTTGTCGATGAAGAAGAAGTCAAAAATCTGCGCGCCAAGATCCAGGGCGAATTGCCTCAACGGAACTTTGGTGACGCGGTGCGGCTGGAAGTCGCCGACAATACCTCGCCGGCCATGACCGAGTTCCTACTCACGCAGTTCGGCCTTGAAGAAAAGGATCTGTACCGCGTTGAAGGCCCGGTTAACCTGGTGCGCCTGATGCAGGTGCCGAGCTGGGTAGACCGCCCGGATCTGAAATTTCCCACTTTTGTTCCTGGCGAAGTGAAGCGCCTGGAAAAAGGCAAGAACATCTTTAACGTCATCCGCAAGGGTGATGTGCTGCTCTACCACCCGTACCAGCGCTTTACCCCGGTGATTCAGCTCCTCGAATCAGCCGCGACCGACCCGCAGGTCGTGGCCATCAAGATGACTGTCTATCGCACGGGTACCGATTCCGTGCTGATGAACTCGCTGATCCGCGCCGCCCAGAATGGCAAGGAAGTGACTGTCGTCGTGGAACTTCTGGCGCGTTTCGACGAGGAAACCAACGTCAGCTGGGCCACCAAACTGGAAGAAGTAGGCGCTCATGTGGTTTATGGCGTCGTCGGCTACAAAACCCACGCCAAAGCGCTGCTCATCCTACGTCGGGAAGAAGATGATACCGGCACGCCCATGCTGCGGCATTACGTGCATCTGGGTACCGGTAACTACCACCCGCGAACAGCCCGCCTCTATACCGACTTCGGTTTGCTGACCTGCAACGAAGCCATTGGCATGGATGTCTCGGAGGTTTTTAAACAACTCACGGGTCTCGGCCGTGCTCAAACCCTGCACTATCTCTGGCAGGCACCGTTCACCCTCAGCGCCAACATGATGAAGGCCATTGAGGCCGAAAAACTGGCTGCTGAAGCGGGACGTAAAGGCCGTATTGTCGCCAAGATGAACTCGCTGCTGGAACCCCAGATCATCGAAGCACTCTATGCCGCCAGCCAGGCCGGCGTAGAAATCGATCTGATTGTGCGCGGTGTCTGCGCCCTGCGCCCCGGCGTGCCCGGGCTTTCAGACAACATCAAGGTCCGTTCCATTATTGGCCGCTTCCTGGAACACACCCGTGTGTTCTACTTCTATGCCGATGGCGAAGAAAAGGTCTACCTCTCTTCAGCAGACTGGATGGAACGCAACTTCTTCCGCCGTATCGAACTGGCCTTCCCTATTCTCGACGCCCGCCTCAAAAAGCGCGTGATCACCGAAGGCCTCAAGCTGTATCTCGCCGACAATCAGGAATCGTGGGAGATGGACAGCGACGGCGTCTATACGCGTCGTAAACCGGGTCGCAACAAGCCGCATTGCGCCCAGCAGGATATGGCCAATTTGCTGGGTAAAACCTTATAAGTCGCTAACCCCGACGGGCACTGACTACGCCACCTACCTGGTGGATGTGGTGCAGTGCCTGATGTAAACGTTTCAGGTCAGACACTTCCACGGTAAAGGCCATTTCTGCAGCCCCTGCTTTGGATTGGGTTTTGACGGCGGTGACGTTGAGCCGCTCACGCGCCAGGACATCGGAAATATCGCGCAGTAGCCCTTGCCTGTCTTGGGCATCGACCAGGATGTCAACGGCGTAAACCTCACCCTCCGGGGTGTGGCCACCCCAGTCCGCATCAATCACGCGCTCTGGGTGTAAAGCCGCCACATGCAGGAAGCTGGGGCAATCATGGCGGTGCACGGAGATGCCCTTCTCCCGGGTCACAAACCCCTGTATGGGATCCGGTGGCACTGGTTTACAACACTTCGCCAGTTGGGTTAGGAGCTGATCAACGCCGACGATGAGTACCCCGCTGCCACCGCGGTGGCGCGATTGGCGCACCATGGCTTCAGGGGCAATATCTGCCAATGGCAGTTCATGCTGTTCTGTATTGACCGGTTTGGGATGCTCACCACGCAGCGCCTGTTGGAGCGAACGCAGACCAACTTCATCTCGCCCCACCGCAACGAGCAGATCTTCAACCTGATCGTAACCCAACTCGTGCGCCACCTGCTCCATGGAGGTATGGCTGACACCGGCGCGTTGCATTTCCTTGGTAATGATCGCCCGACCCGAGGCAATGGTTTCATCCAGCGCCTGGCTGGCAAACCATGCCCGAACCTTGGTCCGGGCTGATTTGGTCATCAGATAACCCTGATGCGGATTCAGCCAATCTCTTGAGGGCCCGCCTTCTTTGGCAGAGACAATTTCAACACGCTGTCCGGTTTTAAGCGGTGTGGTCAGCGGCACTAACGCCCCATCGACCTTGGCGCCGCGGCAACGGTGTCCCAGTTCGGTATGGACACGGTAGGCAAAATCCACCGGGGTTGCGCCCACCGGCAAATCCACAACGCGTCCCTGCGGCGTAAACACATACAAGGTATCGTTGAGGGCCGCTTCACGATAATGCGACTGCCAATCACGGCTATCACCGATATCTTCACGCCAATTCAGCAATTGGCGCAGCAGCGCAATCTTGTCGTCGTAGCTGCCGGAGCTGGCAGCACCCTCCTTGTAACGCCAGTGGGCAGCAACGCCAAGTTCGGCATGCTGGTGCATGTCATGCGTGCGAATCTGGATTTCTAGCGCCCGGCCATCTTCACAGCGCACCGCGGTATGCAGTGAGCGGTAATCGTTGCCTTTGGGCTGCGAGATATAGTCATCGAACTCGGAGGGAATCGGTGTCCAGATCTGATGCACATAGCCAAGTGCTGTGTAACAGTCGGCAATGCTATCCACCACAATGCGCAAGGCGCGTACATCATAGAGCTCGTTAAAATCGAGGCCCTTACGCTGCATCTTGTTCCAGATGCTGTAGATGTGTTTGGGGCGGCCATAGACTTCGGCCGTCACACCACGCTCTTTGAGCGCTGCTTTGACGCGCTCGACGGAAGCGGCAATAAAGGCCTCGCGCTCCAGGCGCTTTTCATCGAGCTTAC
>JALRGK010000123.1 GCA_023253415.1 Rhodocyclaceae bacterium | reverse complement strand
CGAAAAAACCGGCCTGCTGACCGAACTGCGTGCCCGTGAGTTCTACGAAAAGCCGACGGCTGAACGTAAGCGCAAGCTGGCTGCCGCTGTTAAGCGTCTGCACAAGCGCCTGCGCAGCCAACAGCTGCCGCGCAAGCTCTACTAATCGCCGCCTAGCGACGATTAAAGAAAGCCGCCGGGCTCCGGCGGCTTTTGCCGTTTTATCAGCCACGGTTTTCTGTGGCCTCCCCTAAAAGCAGCGAGCACGATCATGACGACCAGCCTCAAAGACCAGATCACCGAAGACATGAAGAGCGCCATGAAGGCGCGCGAAAGCGAACGCCTGGCAGCCATTCGACTGCTACTCGCGGCAATTAAACAACGCGAGGTCGACGAGCGTATTACGCTGGACGATGCCGCCGTGGTTGCCGTTGTCGACAAACTCATCAAACAGCGTCGAGACAGCGTCAGCCAGTACGAACAGGCCGGCCGTGAAGATCTGGCCGCTGCCGAGCGCGCTGAAATTGATGTGCTCACCCCCTATCTGCCGGCGCAGATGGGTGCCGAAGAGGTTGCCGCAGCCGTGAAGGCGGCCATTGCTCAAACCGGCGCCACTGGTCCAGGCGACATGGGTAAGGTCATGGGCATTCTCAAACCCTTGCTGGCTGGCAAAACCGATCTGGCCGCCGTATCGCAACAGGTTAAATCAGCCCTGGCTGGCTGATTGCCTGACCGCCGGACGCCACGATGATTCCGGAATCCTTCATCCAGGAGCTGTTAGCCCGGACAGATATCGTCGAAATCATCGACCGCGTGGTACCGCTCAAAAAGGCCGGTGCCAATTATGCGGCCTGCTGCCCGTTTCACAAGGAAAAGTCACCGTCCTTCACCGTAAGCCCAGCCAAACAGTTTTATCACTGCTTTGGCTGCGGCGCACACGGCACGGCCATCGGCTTTTTGATGGAGCATCAGGGGCTCAGTTTTCCCGATGCCATTGAAGAACTGGCCCGGCATTGCGGCCTCACTGTCCCACAGGAAGACAACGACCGGGCTTTTCGCAAACCGGCTATCGGTAGCGAAGAAGGCCCCTCATTGCTCGACGTGATGCTGAAAGCGCACAAGTACTATCGTGATGAGCTAAAAAAATCGCCACGCGCCATCGAGTACCTCAAAGGGCGCGGCCTGACGGGTGAAATTGCCGCCCGCTTCGGCATCGGATATGCACCGGAGGGTTGGCAGAATCTGCGAAGCGTTTTCCCGGAATATGACAACACCAGTTTTCAGGCGTTGATCAAGGACGGCCTCGTCATCGAAAACGAACAGAAGCGTCGTTATGACCGCTTCCGTGACCGGATCATGTTCCCGATCCTCGACCAGAAGGGTCAAGTCATTGCCTTTGGCGGCCGTATTCTGGATCAGGGCGAACCGAAGTATCTGAATTCCCCGGAAACACCCCTCTTTGAAAAGGGTCGTGAAGTTTTCGGTCTACCCCAGGCTCGCGAGACCTGCCGCCAGACCGACACCGTCATCGTGGTTGAAGGCTACATGGATGTGGTGGCTCTCGCCCAGCACGGCATCGGCAATGCTGTCGCCACGCTCGGCACAGCAACGACCACCACACATATCCGCAAATTGCTACGCATGGTGGATCGGGTTGTGTTCTGTTTTGATGGGGATGCCGCCGGTCGGAAAGCCGCCTGGCGTGCGCTGGAGAATAGCCTGGAAGCATTGGCCGAACAGAAAGTCCTGGCCTTCGCCTTTTTACCGCCCGAGCACGATCCGGACAGCTACGTACGCGACCTCGGCAAAGAAGCGTTTCAGGCGGCCATTGATCGCGCCACACCACTATCAGAATTTCTCCTGCAGACGCTCACCAGCCATGTGGACTTGAGCAGCGCCGAAGGGCGCGCCAAACTGCTGGCTGAGGCCAAGCCGCTCCTGCAAAAAATCCCGACGCCAATGCTGCGGCTACAGATTGTGAAGCTGCTGGCCGACAAAACGGGTCTACAACCGGCAGAAGTTGAGCGTGGCTGCGAGCTGCAACGTCAATCGATCCCCAAACAGGAAGTACCTGCGCGAGCACCTCGACAAGCCCCCTCGATTCTCCGTCGACTGTTGCGTGTTTTAGTCCAGGCACCCGATCTGGCGCAGACCATATCACCCGCGCTGCTGCGAAGCCTGCCAGCGAACGACCCGCTATCGATCAGCGTACGGCGCATCCTGCCGCAATTGAGCGATGCCCCCCAGCCTTCCGAACTGCTGGAGCGCCTGCGCGGGTCTGAAGATGCCCATTTAGTTGCTGAAATTTTTGCCAGTTTTTTGAGCGAACCCCTTGAAAAAGATGCCCTGGATGCCGAACTGGAAGGCATCGTCGCCCAGATGGAACGCGACCAGCTCGATACCGAACTGGCCACGCTTCAACTGGCTGCACAACGTGGGGCATTAAGTGCTGCTGAAAAAACACGTTACGCAGAACTGCTGCAGCGCCTACAACAACTGGGCAGAACTGCGCGCCGACGCTGATTTGGCACGGATCTTGCCTAGAAAAAAGGCGGATTTTCGTGTATAATTAAAGGTTTACTGCATTTCCATTGACTCCTGAGGTTAAGCGCTTTGTCGAACTGGAAACTCACCCTTCGTCCCAAACAATCTTCGCGTCGTACCGACGCCACGGATGCTGCTATGGCTACAAAACCCAAAACCGCCGCTAAAAAAACTGCCAAGCCCACCGCTAAGCCGGTCGCTAAAACTGCAGCGCCCAAAAAACCCGTTGCCAAGAAGCCGGCTGCTAAAAAACCTGTGGCCAAAACCCCGGTAAAGCAGGCTGCCGCCAAAACCGTCGCTAAACCCGCCAAAGCCCCAGCAAAAAAGGCCGCGCCCAAGGCGCCCGCCAAAGCAGCGAAGCCCGTTGCCAAAAAGCCTGTGAAAGCCGTTGCGAAGAAGCCCGTTGCAAAAACCAAAGCAGCGCCCGCCAAAACCAGCAAACCTGCCGCCAAAAAGCCGGTCGCCAAACCCGCTGCACCGGCAGTGAGCAAAAAGGTAGCGCCCAAGGTCGCGCCCAAAAAGCCCGTAGCGGCCAAGCCCATCGAAAAACCCGCCGCCGTGACCAAACCCGCCGCGCCGGTGGCTCAACCCCCCGCTGTGGTTGATGCTGCGCCAAAGGGCAAGGGCAAAGGCAAGGATGGCAAGCGCCTGCTGGGTAGCACTACCGTACAGCAAATTTCGCCAGAAGAGCTCAAGGTCCGCCTTACCGCCCTTATCAAAATGGGTAAGGAGCGTGGCTATCTGACGCACGCCGAAATCAACGACCACCTGCCGGATTCCGTTATGGATGCCGAACAGGTCGAAGCCATGAAGTCGACGCTCAACGATATGGGCATCAATGTCTTTGACGAAGCCCCTTCTGCCGAAGACATGCTGATGGTCGACACTGCTGCGCCCGCCGCTGACGATGAAGTCGTCGAGGAACAGGCCGAACAGGCACTGGCCACGGTCGATTCAGAATTTGGTCGTACCACCGACCCAGTTCGGATGTACATGCGCGAAATGGGCACCGTTGAACTGCTCGACCGACACAAGGAAATCGAGATCGCCAAGCGTATCGAAGCCGGTCTACGCGACATGGTGCTGGCAATTAGCGCCTGCCCGACGGTGGTCACCGACATCATCGAAATGGCTAAGAAAGTAGCCATTGATGAGATGAAGATCGACGAACTCGTGGAAGGCCTGGTCGACGTCGAAGCCGAGGAAGAAATGCTCGCGGCAGCCGCTGGCGATAGCGATGACATCGACACCGAAGATGAAGACGACAGCGGCGAAGCCAAGGCAGCGGCCAATGCAGCGTCACTTGCCAAGCTCAAAGATGCCGCGCTGGAACGTTTTGCCAAAATCGAAAGTCTGCACAGCAAAGAGCTGAAGGCACTAAAAGCCAAGGGCACCTCGGATGCGGGCTACTTGCGCATTCGCAAGCAGATCTCGGATGAGCTACTCAACATCCGCTTCAACTCTCGCACCATCGAGAAGCTGTGTGGCAGTGTGCGTGGTCTACGTGACAACATCCGCCAGGCCGAACGTCAGGTGCTCGCCATTTGTGTCGACAAATGTGGCATGCCACGCGAACACTTTATCAAGGTCTTCCGCCCGAACATTGTGAATCTTCGCTGGATTCAAAAGGAAGTCGTCAACGCTCCCAAACACGTTCAGGGTATTCTCGAGCGCAATGTGCCGGCTGTTCATGAGTGGCAAAAGAAACTCATCGCCATGGAAGAATCACTCGGCATCACGCTCGATGAGATCCGGGCGATCCATGACCAGATGACCAAGGGTGAGCGCCGCGCCCGCGACGCTAAGAAAGAGATGACCGAGGCCAACCTCCGTCTGGTGATCTCGATCGCCAAGAAATACACCAATCGTGGCCTGCAATTCCTCGATCTGATCCAAGAAGGCAATATCGGTCTCATGAAGGCTGTAGACAAGTTCGAATATCGCCGCGGCTACAAGTTCTCGACTTATGCCACCTGGTGGATTCGTCAGGCTATTACCCGCTCGATCGCCGATCAGGCACGCACCATTCGGATCCCGGTGCACATGATTGAAACGA
>JALRGK010000016.1 GCA_023253415.1 Rhodocyclaceae bacterium | reverse complement strand
TGGGTGCAGGCAGCGTCGCGAATCGGTAGGATTCAGGAATCTTGGTAATAGCGTCGATTCGATCAGTGATCATTTGTGCACCCTCATGAAGTATCGAGTGCATCGTCTCAATTCTCTCTAGGGGTGTACATACCCAATAGGAGGTAAATCAGAACGCTATAGGCTTAATAAAGAAAGCCCTGTGGATTTTTCGATAGCGCAACTGAAAATATGAATATAGCTAACACACAGCACAGGAGAAAAGACATTACTTTGACTGGTTTGCTCTTGCTTCTCATAAGCAATAACCCGATAAGTATGTAAATAACGATTGTTATCAGCTTGGTGATTAGCCAAGGCGTTACAAAAGGGTTGATAGCCAAGACATAGAGCAACAAACACCCTAGTCCGAATAACACGGTATCAATTAGGTGC
Organism: Rhodocyclaceae bacterium; assembly: GCA_023253415.1. GTDB lineage: Bacteria > Pseudomonadota > Gammaproteobacteria > Burkholderiales > Rhodocyclaceae > Fluviibacter. The sequence goes on along the minus strand of JALRGK010000016.1, from coordinate 2,201 downwards.
ATCGCGACTTTGGCAGGTCGTGTTAGGGTCTTACCATGCCAAATTGAAAATCCCGCTCTTAAAACAAATAGGGCAACACTTAGAACTGCTAGAGCGACATGAGTATGTTTAATAGCAAAGTAGCTCATTCGAATAGATTACGTTGTCTGCAATAGGAAAGGGAGTGAGCGAACCCACTCCCCACATCTCAGCTTGAATGTAGCAGCTTATCGACGTTTCCTTACAACTTGATGTGGCCGCAAAAGGTAACCAAGCGAGCCAAATCCACTCCAGACATGCACCAAACGGGTGAAGGGAAACAGAACAAACAAACTCATACCGAAAAGAATATGAATCTTATACGCCCAGGATACATCTGCTAGATACTCAGCTGCACCAGGTTGGAGTGTCACGATCGCCTGAGCCCAATTTGCAAGCAGGATCATGACACTACCATCCATATGACCTGCCGAGAATGGGATCGTAATTAGGCCAAGCGCCAGCGTCACGAAGACCCAGACCAGAATGAAGATGTCCATCCCGGTACAGGTCTTGCGGATACGCGGGTCCGTCAGACGGCGATGCAGCAGAAGCAGCACACCGATCATGGCCATCGAGCCCATCACACCACCGGCCACCATGGCCATCAGTTGTTTGCCTTCTGTTGATAAGCCGAGGGCATGGTACAGATCCTTCGGCGTCAGCAGGCCGGCAAAGTGACCGAAGAACAAGCCGATGATGCCGATATGGAACAGATTGCTCCCGAGACGCAGCTGGCCGCGGCGCAGCAGTTGCGACGAATCGGCCTTCCAGGTGTACTGATCGCGGTCATAACGGATCAGGCTACCCAGCAGGAAGATCGACAATGCCACATAAGGGTAGATGTCGAACAGGAGATTATTCAGATAGTCCATGGTTACGCTCCCAGGGTTTCGACGGCGGTCGCCTTACGACCGCCAGCATGTGGAATGAATTGCACGACAGACTCTTCCTTGCCGGTCCCATAGTCCGGCGTTGAACAGCCGCCCCCGAAGGTCACGGGCGCCTCCGCCCAGACCTTGTCGAGTTTGTCGTAGTCTTCCTGCTCGGTGCTGAAATCCATCGGCACAAATTCGATGTCGATGGCTTTCTCGCCAGCCATCTCCAGCAAGGCCGAGCACAGCAGGTAGTAGTGACTACCGCGCTTGGCGAGGTTTTCACCGATATTGCGCACCAGATGCGTGACTTCCATCAGCAGCGACTTCGCCTTGGCGACGTCGAGCTGTGACAGATACTCCAGGAAAACCGGCAGGTAATCCGGCAGCTCACCCGGCGGCAGGTCGAAGCCCGATTCGCCGTACATGGTCAGCAGATCCACCATCGCCTGACCGCGGTCACGCGACTCGCCGTGCACATGTTCGAAGAGATACAACGAGGTGCCGCGACCACGGTCGAACAGCGCCACATAGTTTTCTTCGTGCAGATACAGATCACCCTGCCCCAGATGCTGATACAGCGCATCCAGGCGATCACGCTTAATGTCCGACTCGGCATCGGTCACCGTCTTCAGCTCAGCCAGGTGATCGAGCAGCGCCTGATCCGGGTAGTGCAACAGCAACGAAATGGCTTTTAAGGTCCTCGGTTGCATCATTTCACCTCGTGAATCGGAATGACACGCTCGCCGTTCTTGCGACCGAACAGGCTGGTGTCCGAATCGCCGTCCGAGCAACCGTTACCGAACGAGAAGCCACAGGAACCCTTCATATCGAAGGCGTTCTCGGCATACTCACGGTGCGTGGTCGGAATCACGAAACGGTCTTCGTAGTTGGCGATCGCCAGATAGCGGTACATGTCTTCAACCTCGGCGACATTCAAACCGGCCTGGTCCAGCACGGCTTGGTTGTCGAACTTGGCGACGTGACGGTCACGCATGAAGCGGCGCATGGCGAGCATGCGGTTCAACGCGTCGTGCACAGGCTTCTCTTCGCCGGCAGTCAGCAGGTTGGCCAGATACTTGACCGGGATACGCAGCGATTCGACATCCGGCAGCACACCCTTCATCTGGATCTGGCCCTTCTCCATCGCGGTGTTGATCGGCGACAGCGGCGGCACATACCAGACCATCGGCAGCGTCCGGTATTCCGGGTGCAACGGCAAAGCCAGTTTCCAATCGATGGCCATCTTGTACACCGGCGACGCGGCGGCCGCTTCCAGCCAGCTGTCGTTGATGCCTTCAGCACGGG
>JALRGK010000261.1 GCA_023253415.1 Rhodocyclaceae bacterium | reverse complement strand
TGGGCGTGATGGTGGAATCACACATTAATGCCGGCCGTCAGGATCTGGTGGCGGGCAAGCCGCTGGCCTATGGTCAGAGTATTACGGATGCCTGCATCAATTGGGAAGACAGTGTGACGTTGCTGAATCAATTGGCAGAGGGTGTGCGTCAGCGTCGCCTGGCCCTGGCCGATAAATAGCCAGAGCGCTTAACGCAAAAGCCCGGTTCTAGGACCGGGCTTTTTTGTGTCGGGCATCTCCGGAGAATGGCGTGTCTGCGATGCCAGGGGTGGTTCGTGCCTGAATACGTAGGTTGTTAGTCGCGCTTGTGTTGCCAGAGCACATCGCCATTCCCAGCCGCACGATTCAGCGTGCGACCGATGACGAAGAGTAAATCCGATAGGCGGTTCAGATACCGGCGAGCATGGTCGGAGACGGCTTCGTTATGCCCAAGGTGCACTATCGAGCGTTCGGCACGGCGGCAGATCGTACGCGATAGGTGTGCCAGCGCTGCTGGACGCGTGCCGCCGGGCAGAATAAATTCTTTGAGCGGCGTGAGCGGTTTGTTGTAGGTCTCGGCCCAGGCTTCAAGCTGTGCCACATGTTCTTCGGTGATGCGGGTATAGCCCGGAATGCAGATTTCGCCACCGAGATCGAAGAGATGATGTTGTACGGCGAGCAAGGTCTCACGAATCTCCGCGCACTCGGTCGGCAACGATTCGGCCAGTAGGACACCGATTGATGAGTTGAGTTCATCGATTTCGCCCAGCGTATCAATGCGTGGGCTGTCCTTGCCTACGCGTGAACCATCGCCCAGGCCGGTGGTGCCGCCGTCCCCGGTGCGGGTAACGATCTTGCTTAAACGATTGCCCATGGTGTGCTCCGTAAACGTCAGGGTTGAGGTTTCTTTATACCGCCTAGAAGCGCTGCGACCATACGGCCAGGCTTGCGGGCGGGTGCTGTCGGTGTTGCGTTCATACTGTTGTTGCTCTCGCCCGGGCCAACGCTGCTCGGTTCATAAGGCTTGCTGAAGTCGAAGCCATCGGCCGCAATCATCGATGTTTTGGCACCATACGCCTTGCGCGGGCGATCAGAGTTGTCACGTTCGCTACCGCGACGCTCACCCCGTGATGAGCGCTCTTGACGCTCCGGCTGGCGGCTGGAATTGAGCGCGCTGCGATCCCGTTTTTTGCCCGAGGGCGGGTAACACCAATCGTCCTCTGGTTCGAAGCCCGGCACGATGTTCTGGGTGATTGGCTTATTGATGAGCTTTTCGATATCGGCAAGATAGCCGGTCTCATCCGCGCATACCAGTGATAGAGCATTACCCAGATTGCCGGCACGACCCGTGCGGCCGATACGGTGCACGTAGTCTTCCGGCGTGTGTGGCAGCTCGTAGTTGACGACAAAGGGCAGCTCATCAATATCGATACCGCGAGCGGCAACGTCTGTCGCTACCAGTGTTTGGATTTCACCATTCTTGAAGGCATTGAGCGCTTTCATACGCTCCGACTGGGATTTGTCGCCGTGGATGGCATCGGCCTTGATGCCAGCGTGGCTGAGTGCCCGTGCCAGGCGACTGCAACCTTGCTTGGTGCGCACAAAGACGAGTGCCTGATTCATGGTGCCGGCACGCAGCAGGTTGACCAACAGTGCCATCTTGCGTGATTCAGCCACCGGGTGCACCTGGTGGGTGATGGTGTCCGAAACGCTATTGCGCTTGGCGACTTCAATGTATTCGGGGTTTTGCAGCATGGTATCGGCCAGCCGCTGGATTTCGGCCGAGAAGGTGGCCGAGAACAGCAGACCTTGCCGCGTCTTAGGCAGCATATTGAGAATGCGCTGGATATCGGGAATAAAGCCCATATCCAACATGCGGTCCGCCTCATCCAGAACCAGCGCCTGGACGGAATGCAGGCTGACGGCTTTCTGTTCCACCAGATCCAGGAAGCGGCCGGGCGTTGCCACGAGAAATTCGACGCCCAGTTTCAATTCGGCGATCTGGGGTTTGATATCGGTGCCGCCATACACACAGGCGATGCGGTAGGGCAGGTATTTACCGTAGGTTTTCAGGTTGTCGTACACCTGAACCGCCAGCTCGCGGGTGGGTGTCAGCACCAGAGCGCGCACCGGGTGTTTGGCCGGCGAGGTGCTGCTGTTAGCATGCGGCAGCAAGCGTTGCAGTAGCGGCAGGCTAAAGGCAGCTGTTTTGCCGGTGCCGGTTTGGGCGCAGGCCTTGAGGTCACGACCGCTCATGACTGCAGGAATGGCTGCGGCCTGAATGGGGGTCGGTGTGGTGTAACCGGTTTCGGTAATGGCTCGCTGAATTGCCGGGTCGAGACCCAGCTCAGCAAATGTCGGTGTTGGCGGCACAATGTCCGCGATCAAATCAGTCATGAGCCGATTATACACAGCCAAAATGCCAGATTCTGCTATTAAATCCGTATAATTGAGGGTTTTGGCGCAGATTGGCCTGCGGGTTTTTCAGGTCTGCTCTGTCGCGATACAGATAAAGCACATAAAAAGGATCAAGACCATGTTTCAGGCTGCTTCTACCGCCTTTGTCCGTCGTTCGTCGTTGTTGCTCGCCCTGATGTTCCCGATGGCTGGTGCATTTGCCAAGACGGAGCTGACGCTGGCGCATCAGCTCGATGCACCGACCGAGCGTGAATTGGCCGAACTGGTGAGCCGATTCAACAACAGCAGCAAGGATGTAGAAGTTCGCCTGTCGCGCGCCCCGAATGGCAAGCCAGCCGTGCTGAATCTGGCCACCCGGAGCGATCTGGGCAAATATCTGGCCAATGCCGATGCCTTTGTTTCGGCAGAAAAACTGCTGGCCGACAACAAGGTCAAGTTTAATCCGAAGACCATTCCCGAGCCGCTGCGTAATGCCGTGACGATTAACGGTCAGGTGCAGGCGCTGCCGGTTGCCTTTACAACACCGCTGCTGTTCTGGAACAAGGAGCTGTTCAAGAAGGCTGGCCTGGATCCGAATAAAGGACCGAAGACCTGGGAAGAAATGCAGGACATGTCCGGCAAGATCGTTGATGCCCGCATCAACTGTAGCTACACGACCTCCTGGCCGGTCTGGGTGCATATCGATAACGTCTCGGCCTGGGCCGGCGCTCCGACGGTGAGCACGGATGGCAAGCTGGCATTCAATACGCTGATTCAAGTGCGTCATCTGGCACGTCTGACGTCCTGGTACAAAACCGAATATTTCACCAGCTACGGTCATAACAACGAGGCCGATGCCCACTTTGTGAATGGCGAATGCGCCATGATTACGACGAATAGTGACATCGTCGCTCATCTGCAGGCTGCCAAGAAGTTTGATTTTGGTGTGGCACCTCTGCCAGTTATTGATGACAACGCTGGCGCACCGTTTAATACGCTGGCCGCAGGGGGCGCCCTCTGGGTTGGCCAGGGGCATAGCAAGGATGAGTACAAGGCTGCTGCCAAGTTCCTGGAGTTCACGTTGACCCCGCAGACCCAGCTGTCGATTGCCCGTGTTGGCGGCTTCCTGCCGCTGACGCCGGCGGCTCAGGCCGGTGCGCAAAGTAAATTGCTGCGTGATGACCTGCAGGCCCAGGATCTGGGTCTGACGAATGTGATGAAGCCGGGGGCTTCAGGTGCAACGGCAGGCTGGATCTCGTTTAATCCGCAACTGCGTCAGATTGTTGATGAGGAAATGGATGCCGTATTTATGGGCAAGAAGTCGGCCAAGACTGCGCTGGACACGGCCGTTTCCCGTGGTCAGGCGGTTTACAAGCCGTTGCCGACTGTGCCTGTCAAGGGCAAGGCTGCCGCGCGTCGCAAGTAATATCGCCATAGGTTCTCAAGCACTCTTACGTATCAGTTTCAGGATCACCCAGTTATGAAAAGCGCCGAAATCCGGGACAAGTTTCTCCGTTTCTTTGAATCCAAAGGCCACACGATTGTGCCTTCCAGTTCGCTGGTTCCGGGGAATGACCCGACCCTGCTCTTCACCAACTCGGGCATGGTTCAGTTCAAGGATGTTTTTCTCGGTCAGGACAAGCGTCCCTACACACG
>JALRGK010000230.1 GCA_023253415.1 Rhodocyclaceae bacterium | reverse complement strand
GCGGCAGCCAGCTTGCGCTTACGCTCAGCCGTCGGCTTTTCGTAGAACTCACGGGCACGCAGTTCGGTCAGCAGGCCGGTTTTTTCGACAGTGCGCTTGAAGCGGCGCATGGCGACTTCGAACGGCTCGTTTTCTTTTACGCGAACGCTAGGCATTCAATCAACTCCAATTGTTTTGAGTGCTGACCCGACTTGAATCTGATGCCCGATCAGGGGATGAAATCTTAAGAACTGACTAGTTTACGATAAAACCCTGAAAATTCCAAATATTCCTGCAAGTTGGCCTGGTCGGGGCCGGAACAGGGCGGGCGTCTCTGCAATAGTCGCTACAATAGCACCCCATGAACCAGCCTGTTGCCATCGCCTCCAAGCCGCCCATTGTTCTGGGGGTGGAATCCTCCTGCGACGAAACCGGGGTGGCTCTGGTAACGCTGGATCCGTTGACGGGGGCGCCTCGTCTGCTGGGTCAGGCGCTGCATACCCAGGTGACGATGCATGCGGCCTATGGTGGCGTGGTGCCGGAATTGGCATCGCGGGATCATATCCGGCGTGTGGTGCCTTTGCTGCGTCAAAGCCTTGATGATGCCGGCATGTCCCTGGAAGCCGTAGATGCCATTGCCTATACCGCGGGGCCGGGTCTGGCCGGCGCACTGCTGGTGGGGAGTGCCTTTGCCGAAGCACTGGCCTTTGCGCTGGACAAACCTGTGTTGCCGGTGCACCACCTGGAGGGGCACTTACTGTCGCCTTTGCTCGCCGATGTGCCTCCGGCGTTTCCGTTTGTGGCACTGCTGGTGTCTGGTGGTCACACCCAGCTGATGCGGGTGACGCAGGTCGGTGAATACGAATTACTGGGTGAAACGCTGGATGATGCGGCAGGTGAGGCTTTTGATAAAACCGCTAAGCTCTTGGGGTTGGGTTATCCGGGCGGTCCAGCATTGTCCAAATTGGCAGAAAGCGCTGATCCTGCGTTGGTGGCCGAGATCAAACTGCCGCGCCCGATGCTGCATTCTGGCGACCTGGAATTTAGTTTTGCCGGGCTTAAAACGGCAGTACTAACCCGCGTCAAGGCGGCAGAAGCGGCGGGCGTTTTAACAGACGTCCTGCGTGCCGCGCTGGCAGCCGCCGTGGAGCAGGCGATTGCCGAGGTGCTGGTCATGAAATCTGTCCAGGCCCTCAAGCAGACCGGGCTGAACCGTTTAGTCGTGGCGGGCGGTGTCGGGGCGAATCGGCACTTACGTGAATCGCTGATCACCGCGTGTCGTCGCCGTCAGTACACCGTCAACTTTCCGGATCTGAGTTTGTGCACCGATAACGGCGCCATGATTGCCCTGGCGGGCTTGTTGCGGCTGCTGGCGGGAGCCGATACCAAGATGGCCGGTGGTTTTGCGGTGAAACCACGTTGGCCACTGATTGATGCCTAGACCTTAACCCTTTTTCTTGCTGCCGATTTTGCTTTCCTGGCCGGCCAGCAGGCGCCGCAGGTTGCCGGCATGTTTAATCAGCAGAATTGCCACCATCAGCGTGATCGGCACAATCACCGGTGTGGGGAGCCCCATGAAGATGGCATAGGCGGGCGCCAGCAGCGCCGCCGTGATGGCCGATAGCGATGAATAACGCAGTGTGAAAGCCATGAACAGCCAAGTCGCCAGTGTGGCCAAACCGAGCGGCCAGTACAGGGCGAGCAGGACGCCAGCAGACGTCGAGACACCTTTGCCGCCTTTAAAGCCGAGTGTGATCGGATAAACATGGCCGAGAAAGGCGACAAAGCCAATCCAACCGAGCAGATCGGAAGGCAGTCCGATCAGTAGAGCGACGCCAATAGCAATAGCACCTTTGGCGGCATCGCCAAACAGCGTGAGAAATGCCGCCCACTTGTTACCGGTACGCAGCACATTCGTTGCGCCCGGGTTGCCAGAGCCGAAGGTGCGTGGATCAGCCAGACCGAAAGCCTTGGAAACAATCACAGCGAATGGCATGCTGCCAATCACATAAGCCGAAGCGATAGCAATCAAGAACAGGGTCGGGCTGCCATCAAGCGGCAGGATTTGCGCAAGAAAATCGGAATTCATATCAATCGAGGGCAGTGAGTCGGTCTTCTGTCAGCTACAATTCGGCCGCAGTGGCATTGTAGCGTGCCCGACTTCAAAGAACGACTTTGTGCCATGGACATCATCTTTATCGAATCCTTCCGTGTCGAAACACTGATCGGTATCTATCCGCGAGAGCGACTCGTGCCGCAGCCCGTAGTATTTGATCTGCAGATCGGGCACTCTACGGCAACGGCCGGAGCCAGTGATGATATTCATGACACGATCGACTATGCCGAGGTTGTAGCCCGTTTGCGTGCCGTGCTGGCCGAGAAACATTTCCAGCTGCTGGAAAAGCTGGCCGAGTACGTCGCAACGTTGTTACTTGAAGACTTCGGTGCGCAGTGGGTGCGGGTGTCCGTGGCGAAGCTCGGCATGATGCCAGGCGTGGCGCGCGTCGGCGTGGTGATCGAGCGGTCAGCCTGATACCGGGGTTGCCCTATGTCTCGGCATCGATACGGTTAGTCTGCGTCTGTCTTGGCCGGCAACATTTAGCCTCTTGGGTGGTGCTTTTCGTGTAACGTCTTCAATCGCTCGCGGGCCACGTGTGTATAAATCTGGGTCGTCGTAATACTGGCGTGGCCGAGCAATAACTGTACAACGCGCAGATCGGCACCATGGTTAATCAGATGTGTGGCAAAGGCGTGACGCAGCACGTGCGGCGATAAGCGCTCACGCGGAATGCCGGCTTTGACACCATAGCGTTTAATAATTTGCCAGAAGCCCTGTCGCGTGAGCGGTTTTGTTTTCTGGCTGATAAACACCATGTCAGCAGGTTGTCCTCCCGTGAGTTCGAGACGGGCGCTTTCCATATAACGTTGTATGGCATCCAGTGCGGCTTCACCCAGCGGAACAAGCCGCTCTTTATCACCTTTGCCCATCACCCGCACGATGCCCATATCCCGGTTTAGGTCGGTCAAACGCAGATGGACGAGTTCGGAGACGCGTAGCCCGGTCGCGTAAAGCACCTCGAGCATCGCCTGGTCGCGTAACCCGCGTGCGGTATGGGTGTCCGGGGCTTGCAGCAGTGCATCGACATGATCTTCGCTCAATGTTTTGGGCAGACGTCCCGGACGAATGGGCATGACAAGCGCACGGGTCGGATCATCGGCCCGTTCACCGCGTGCCACCGACCAGCGAAAGTATCGTCGGAGCGTGGAGATTGCGCGTGCTTGAGAGCTTTGCTTATGGTCTTTGGACAAATGCGCGACATAGCGATTAAGTTCCGCTTCACTCGCGGATCTTAAGGTGCTGCGCTGTCTGATGAGCCAGTGAGAGAAGATCGTAAGATCACGTCGATAGCTCGCCAGCGAGTTGGCGGAAAGCCCTGCTTCCAGCCACAGGTTGTCGCAGAACGTGTCAACTACCTGCTGGGCGTCAGCCGGCAAGGGTGGATGACTCGGTGCTCTAGGCACGTGCCTCCCGTTCGAGCAGCCAGGCTTTCAGTGTGAGCATGGGTCCGTTGCTGGCATGGTTGAAGCCAGTCAGCCGATTAATGCCAGCCGAGATGATCCGGTGGCATGGCACGATGATCGGCAGTGGGTTGCTGCCCAGTGCCTGGCCCACAGCTCGCGGCGCGCTGTTTAGTTGTTTGGCCAGATCGCCGTAAGTCAGTGTGTCACCAAAGTGGGTGGCCCAAAGGGCATCACGCAGACGCGCTTGAAACGCTGTACGTGGTGCAGCGAGCGGTAATTGAAACGCAAAGGTGGGGTCAGCGAACCAGACGCCAAGCTGCTGTCGGATCGTTTCCAGCAGCGGTTCGCGCTGGGCGCAGGCAGAGGCCTTGGCCGCTTTGCGTGGTGTGCCGACCAGCCAGGCTATTTCGTCCAGCGCGTCGCCGTCCAGCGTGAGCCGGATACCCAGATGGATCGTGTCGCCGAGATTGACCGGTGCCTGTGGCGCGACATCGCGAAGGCATAAGACGCTGTCGAATGGGCGGGCGGCGTCGAATGTTTCGTCACCGCTGTGATTGGGGTTGTCAGCGGCGGGTTTCACCATGGCCCAACACGATCCATTTCTGTGAGGTCAGTCCCTCAAGGCCCACCGGGCCACGTGCATGAATCTTGTCTGTCGAAATGCCGATTTCCGCACCTAGTCCGTACTCGAAACCATCAGCAAAACGGGTCGAGGCATTGACCATGACCGAGCTGGAATCGACTTCGCGCAGGAAACGCATCGCGTTGCCGTAATGATCGGTAACGATCGCTTCAGTCCCGTGAGGAGTTTGTCGACGATCTCCTTTTGCGATTTCGGGCAGTTGTAATTCAGATACGCGAAGATGCCGCACATGTCGAGCTCGCGCGCGCGGACTCGGGCGTCGAGGTGCGCGTCCG
>JALRGK010000216.1 GCA_023253415.1 Rhodocyclaceae bacterium | reverse complement strand
GTTCAGTGTGATGTGGGTAATATCTCCCTGGGCATCGCAGAGAGTCGAGACGTTTTCAATCGGAATCACCGCGTCAGCATGCAGTGGCATGGCAGCACCGGTCATGATCTCAACAGTGCTTCCGGCCTGGTTGCTGCCAGCAACGTCACCAGCTGCCTGGGCCCGAAGTACGGGCAGGGTCAATGGTGTGTCAACGCTTGCGGTAACGGTATCTTCGGCACGAAGGGCAAAGCCATCCATGCTGGAGTTGTCGAAGCGGGGTAGGGCAAAAGGCGCGACAAAGTCTTCAGCCAACACCCGGTTCAGTGCCTGGTGCGTGTCTATTGTTACGCTCTTCGGGGCGCTTGCTGCACGACGAATGAGGTTCAAGGCATCAAGGTAGGCGATCATGACCGGATGTCCTGAATAATGGTCAGTAGGTGCTTCATCAGGGGTCCGAGTACATCGAGCCCCTCTTTGACGGCTTTGGGGCTGCCGGGGAGCGTAACGATCAGGATATTACCCAGCGTGGCACCAATCGATCGGCTGCTCCAGCTCAATGGGGTGAATGCGGCACCAGACGCGCGCAGTAATTCGCCAATGCCAGGGATCAGTTTGTCGGCAATGGCCGCGACAGCCTCCGGTGTACTATCCCGACCGGAGACACCAGTACCACCCGAGGTGATGATGAGGCGCGTTTGTCCGGTTGCCTGGATGGCTTTGATTTTGGCTTGCAGCTCAGTAGGCTCGTCAGGGATGACTGATACGGCAAGGACATCGGCACCCATCGCCGCGAGAAGATCGCGCGCTAGCGGCCCTGATTTGTCTTCATAGACGCCACTGGATGCTCGGTCACTCAGCACGATGACCTCTGCGGTGATTCCGGTGAGTGAAGGTTTAACGGGCGGACGGACGAGTTCAATGACCCAGTCCGGGATTAAGGCAGCTTCCGGATTGAGCCAGCAACCCGATTTGCCCCCGACTTTGGCCAATAGACGGATATCGGAAATACACAGATCCGGCTCGACCATTTTGGTCAGATCCCAAACGGTGAGAAGTGCGGCATTGACGCCCGCCAGCGCCTCCATCTCGACGCCGGTTTTGGCGCAGGTGCGGGCGGTACAGTACACACGGATGGTGGCTGCTGCTTCATCCAGTTCGGTCGTGACGCGCACATGATCCAGCCCCATCGGGTGGCACAGCGGCATCAACTGGCTGGCGCTTTTTGCGCCCTGGATACCGGCAATTTCAGCCAGCATGAGGACATCGCCTTTGGGTAGCTGACGGTCACGGATCAGAGCAAATGCCGATGCGCCTACATGGATCAGACCGGTAGCAACAGCAATACGGTTGGTCGGCTGTTTGCCACCAACATCAATCATGGAGAAAGTTTGATTCATAGGGCTTAACCGCCCAGTGCGGAGAGATTCTTAGTGGCACCGGACTGATGAAAATGCAGAAGATGAGTTGAAGCTTTTTGCTGCAAAAGGGATGTTACGGTACGTTGTAGTTCGTTTTTCTGGTCAGCAGATTGCAACAGGTGACGCAGATTATGGCCACCATCGCCAAACAGGCAGAGACGCAGGTCACCGCGTGCAGTGACGCGCAGCCGGTTACAGGTCTGGCAGAAATCCTTGGCATAGGGCGCAATGATGCCGATTTTGCCGGCATACGCCGGGTGGCTGAATTCCTGGGCGGGGCCGGCTGCAATCATACGGGCCACAGGCTGCCAGCCACGTGCCACGAGCGCTTTAATGATGGTACTGGCGCACAGGTGGTGCTTTTCAAAGTAGGCTGCGTTATCACCGGTTTCCATGAGCTCGATGAAGCGCAGCGAGATCTGACGATCTTTGACAAAATCCAGAAAGCGATCAAGCTCGTGATGGTTCAGATCCTTCAGCAACACGGTGTTGATCTTAATATCGTCGAAGCCAGCCGCTTCGGCAGCGTCAACGCCTTTCAGTACCCGTGGCAGATGATCCATACCCGTAATGCGCTGGAAATTGACGGGATCTAAAGAGTCAATGCTGATGTTGATGGCGCTGATCCCAGCATCGCGCCACAGCTGAGCATGTTTAGCCAGTTGATACCCGTTAGTCGTTGTTGCCACCTTGCCGATACCGGGAATGGCAGAGACGGTGGCGGCGATCTGGGCAAAATCTTTGCGAACGGTCGGTTCTCCCCCGGTCAGTCGCACTTTCCACAAACCCAGTTCGGCAAATCCGGTGACCAGATGACGGATCTCATCGATATCCAGAAAACGACGGGGCGCTTCCTCAACGTAACCATTTGGCAAGCAATAGCTACACCGATAATTGCACACATCTGTGATAGACAGTCGCAAGTACTGGAATGAGCGGCCGTTGGCGTCGAGAATCATGGGCTTGGTCTGAATAGGGGGGCGATGCAGAAAGTCTCAGACACCGGGCATGCCGTACTTGCGGAACCAGGCAATACCGAGCTCCCAGGCCTTTTCAGCAGCGGCTTTGTTGTAGTTGGCGCGGTAATCGGCATTGAAGGCATGCCCAACACCGGGTAGTACGATGATTTCTGATCCGCTGCCGGACTTTTTCAGTTCGGCCTGCATCCGGGCAACAGATTCCAGGCTGATGCTTGTGTCCTTTTCGGCATAAAGTCCGAGTACCGGCACTTTGAGTTCTGAGCCAAAGTCGATGGGGTCTAGTGGACGTTCATCAGACACCATGCCCTCGACACGGCCGTAGTAGGCGAGGCCGGCGGTTAGCTTGGGGTTATGGTAAGCGTATTCCCAAACGGCACGGCCACCCCAGCAATAACCGACTGCGCCTACCAGTGACTTATGGCCCTGCAGAGATTTGCGGGCGTAGAGCAGTGTGGCATCCAGATCCGCGTTGACTTGATCGTCGGGCACTTTGGAAATCACTTCATTGAAAATCGTGCCAACTTCCGTATGTTTGGTCACGTCACCCTGGCGCACGAAGAGTTCTGGTGCCACTGCCAGATAGCCAGCTTTGGCATAGCGGCGGCAAACATCCTGAATGTGCTCATGAACGCCAAAGGCTTCGTGTATGACTAGCACCACGGGGTAGCGTCCAGCTTTAGCCGGACGGGCGTAGTAACCGGGAATCTTGCCCGTAGGCGTGGGAATCTCGACAGATCCAGCCATCAGGCCGACCGTGTCGGTCCGGATAATATTGTCCTGTACCGGAGAGGCCGCTAACGCATAACCCGTCGTTAGCATACCTAGAATGAAGGTGCGACGTGACAGCGGGGTAGGCTTCTCCATGAGGTGTCCTTTCAGCCGGGTTGTTTTTTAAATAACCAGCGATCAACAACAATATCCGTCACGACGGCGCCCAGCCAGATGGACCACAAGGTCAGCCAGGCCGTCACCGCAAAAACTGACGCACCAGAGACGCCGGCGCCGATCGCACAGCCGCCAGCCAGAATGGCACCAAACCCCATGAAACAGCCGCCAATCATGTAGCGGATCATCGTCTGCGGATCATGAAAGCCTTCGAGCTTGAATGTACGGCTGGTAATCGAAGCAGCCATGGAGCCGAGCAATACGCCCGGTATCAGCCCCAGGTCAAAACTCAAGGCTGCGCCTGGTGGGGACAGGAAATACATGAGGGTATCTGACGTCGGCGAAGCAAAGCTCAACGAATGAACCGGCACAACCTCGAAAGAATTGGCAGCAACCCCAAAGTTAAACCACCAGGCGGCAGCGATCATGAGGCCAACGACACAGCCGAGGGTCACGGTATAGGCGCTCACGGCATGCTTGCGAACCATATAAACGCCAAGCAACAACCAGGCAACACTAAAGGCAAGGGCGCCCCAGTTGCCAATCCCGGTAACGCCGATCAGATTGCGCGAGGGGCCATCGATGGTCCACCAGTTACCGATTTCTGTACGGAGAGGCGCAAAAATACCTTCCAATGATGCCTGAGCTGCAACAGCAAACACCAAACCTGTCAGAAGGGCACGCAAATTACCGCCACCGGTTAAAACCAGCATACGCCCGGAACAGGCCCGGCTTAATGCCATACCAACCCCGAACAGCAAGCCGCCAATGATGGCACCCGATAAAGAGCCACGGTTGCTGAATTGACGCAGCCCATTGGTGTCAAATAAACCACCAAGGATGAGTAGTTGTGTTGCGATCAGGGCAACGGCAAAAGTCACAAGCCAGATGGCCATGCGGTCAGCCGGCTTGCCATGAGCGACTTCCATCGTCGCTGCGCGGAGACAAAAACGGGATTGTTGTGCTGCTGCGCCAAAAATAATGCCAATAATCAGGCCGCCCAGCAGGAGCAGATATTCTTCTCCGAGCTGGGTAATCAGTGCTTCAAAATTCATGGTTTGATGTATGCGAAACGCTTCTGGTTTTGAAGTTCGGTAATGCGAACCACACCCGACTTGGTGAACGTGGCTTCAAGAACGAACTTGGATTTATCGATGTTTTTCTTTTCGATCGTCAGTTCGCAAACTTCAAAGTCGACGCCGCGGGTCTTCAGATCGGAAACCAACGAAGCGTACTCCAGATTGTTCTTGTCGTCACGTGCGCCTTCCATAAGGAATTCAACGCCATCACCCAGTGCGACAACCGTGATTTTGGTCTTTGGGGCAACGTCCAGATGGTTGCGCAGGCTACGCAACGTACGCGTCGCCTGTGTTGCGGTGTCGTCAACATGGTAAACCACCTTATCCGCTGCCAAGGCAACCGCGGTGCTAGCAGCCAGCACGAGACCGATAACCAGGGATTTGATACGGAACAGGGTGGTTTGCATGATGACTCCTTAGGGGATCAGAACTTGTTATAGGCCTCGACACCAGGGTTGCCCGCTACGTTCTTGAGAATTGGCTGGTTAATCTGAACCGGTTTGATGGTCTTCTTGCTACGCAGGTTACGTGCGACCACATCCCAGATCGGTTCACCGGCCATGCCACGCGATTCTTCAGCAACTGGCGCCCAGCCAGCAACCTTGTATTTTTTGCTGGCGTCGATCAGCTTACCATTAAGCCGCATATTGCTGATGCGTTGACCCGCTTTGGCGGTCGGGTCACAGGTGTATTGCATGCCGCCAACACGGACCATGTCACCGCCTTGCTGGTAGTAAGGATCGGGGTTAAACAGGTTGTCACAGACGTCTTCCATGATCTCCTTGATCTGGGCACCCGTCAGGTTCGAAACTGTCACATAGGGATAGGTAATAGCGGTCTGGTCGAGCACATTTTCCATGGTAACCGACTCGCCCGGGAGCACCGTAGTGCCCCAGCGGAAACCCGGAGAGAAGGCCATTTCGGCATTCTTTTCCTGCATCAGCGCATTGAGAATCAGCTGGTCAAAGCTGCCGTTGAAGTTGCCCCGGCGATAGAGCAGACCCTCTGATACAGCGAGTTTCTCGTCCAGCTTCTGAATGTAGGGAGCGCGAACCTTCTTGATCAGTGCATCCATGGCCGGATCGGCCGGGAGCAGGTTCGAGAACACGGGCATCAGACGGTAACGGTAATCAGCAATACGGCCATCACGGACGTCCAGATCCAGCACGCCCAGGTATTTACCATTCGAGCCGGCATTCATGACAAGCGTTTTGCCACCCGGGTTGTTGACCAGCGTTGGCTTGGGTACGCCGTCATGGGTATGGCCGCCAAAGATGGCGTCAATGCCGCGCACGCGCGATGCCATTTTGAGGTCAACGTCCATGCCGTTGTGAGACACGACGACAACGACCTTGGCGCCCTTGCCACGGGCTTCGTCCACCATGGCTTGCATATTCTCTTCCTGGATACCGAAAGTCCAGTCAGGGACGAAGTAACGCGGGTTAGCAATCGGGGTGTACGGGAAGGCCTGGCCGATAACAGCCACTTTGGTGCCATTGACCTCACGAATCACGTAAGGTTTGAAAACCTGATCGCCGAAGTCGGCAGTTTTGATGTTCTGGGCCACGATGTCGATGTGGCCAGCAAAATCCTTATTGGAAATTTCCAGGACGCGGTCCGCGCCGTAGGTGCATTCCCAGTGCAGCGTCATGATGTCGACGCCCAGCAGCTTGGCGGCATCCACCATATCCTGGGCATCCGTCCACATCGCTGTGCCGGAGCCTTGCCAGGTATCGCCGCCGTCCAGGAGCAGCGCTCCCGGACGGTTTGCGCGAACCTTTTTGACCAGTGTCGACAGGTGGGCGAAACCACCCACCTTGCCGTAGATTCTGGCCAGTTTTTCAAAGTCTAGGTACGTGAAGGCATGGGCATCCAGCGTATTGGCTTTGAAGTTGAAGTGGTTGAGAAAATAATCACCGACCAGATGCGGGACCTGGCCCCGCATGCTGCCAATGCCCAGGTTGACATTGGGTTCACGGAAATAGAT
>JALRGK010000195.1 GCA_023253415.1 Rhodocyclaceae bacterium | reverse complement strand
GAAAAGCCTTCTGTGATGGGTCGCATCTGGTTGAGTTTGTAGACCCCCTTGACCAGGCGGGCCACATCTTCGCCAAACAGTGCTTCGAATTTGTCTTTGTTGTAGTTGTCTTCATTGGGAAACGCAAAGAGCAATGCCGCCTGACGGCTGGTGAGGTCCAGGCGCAACTCGGCTGCCAGGGTGGCCATACCCACCGCATGGGGCCATACCGGCTCACCACTGCCCAATAAGGCATCGCCATACGTCTCGCGAGCAGCTGTAGCGACCTGCAGTAAGGCCGCGCGTTGAGACTCGTTCAGATCTGCCCAGACAATTTCCGGCAAGAGGTTTTCGAGCATTCAGTGGCTTTCGAGAAAATCACGTACCAGGGCGATCTGGTCTTCAGACATCAACATGGGGGCGTGCCCCACGCCTTCAACCGTCTTGAGTAACGCACGCGGGCCGCGGTGGGTCATCTCGGCGGCAGTTTCTGCGCTCAAGAGGTCGGACTGTGCACCATGAATCAGCAAGGTGGGGCATTGAACGGCATCGTATAAGGCCCACAAATCGACGGGCTTATCAATGTAGGTTTGCTGCAATGGTTCGCGAATTCTCTGATCGTAATTGAAGCGGTAACCGCCTGTAGGCAGTGGCTTAAAGCTGCTGTCACAGAGCCATGCCCAGTCTGCCTCGGACTGTAGGGCAAAGGGCGCAAAAACAACCCGCGCATAACGTCGTGCCGTTTCCAGATCAGCAAACTCATAGGGATTACCCACATAACCGGCAATCCGTTTGAGGGCATCCAACGAGAGCGTTGGCCCGACATCATCCAGAATCAACCGGCGAATGGGCGATTTGGGCTGGCTGGCCAGCATCATGCCGATTAACCCCCCCATCGAGGTGCCAAGCCAGTCAACCTGTTCGACCCCCAGTTTGGCCAATAGGGTGATCATATCGGCGGCGTAGGTGACCGTGTTGTAGGCCATGGGGTTTTGCAAAAAGTCACTTTCGCCACGTCCCACCACATCCGGCGCGATCACGCGGTACTTGGCCGACAGGGATTGCGCCAGCCGTTCGAAATCCAGGCTGTTGCGAGTCAGCCCGTGCACACAGACAAGTACGTTGGGGTTATTTGGGTCGCCCCACTCACGGTAGGCCATCTGATAGAGGCCAAGCGCCCCCCCGCAAAGCACACGGTGCAACTGTCCCTGGCTGGTTGGCGTCGTTGGCGTTGTCATAGATATTCTTCCATCCTCTTCAGGGGGCATCCTGCATCGACGCTGCGACATTGGCGGTTGGCTGATCCATCCAGTAACGCCGGTGTTCACGTCGGTAAGCAGATACGGTCATGGCGGGGAGCTCTACCCGCACCATGCCATCAGTATCAGTTCGATACACGTCGATTTTACGCGCTTCGTAGCTTTCCATCACACTCGGCTTCGGATGCCGATAGCGGTTTCGATAACCTACCGGCACGATCGCAATTTCCGGTTGCACGGTATCCAACAGTAACTCACTTGAACTGGTACCGCTGCCATGGTGCGGGACCAGAAGCACCTGACTGGGCTGCAGGCCTCTGGCCACCAGCTGCTGCTCATCCACACGCTCAATGTCCGAGGTGAGCAGCATACTGGCCTCACCCACGCTTACCCGAAGCACACAACTCTGATGATTGGTATCCAGACTCGCCAGGTCCTTGCTGGCCGAAGGGTGAAGAAACTGGAAGTTCACGCCATCCCATGTCCAGCTTCGGCCGGCCAAACAGGGTTTGCTACGGACTCCCGGGGTAACCTCTGCAAAGTGGGTACCCGGTGCATCAGCGACCCAGCCCACCGGCATGGATTCAAGAACAGACATGGCGCCTCCCGAATGATCCGTGTCCCTATGCGTCACCACCAATCCATCCAACCGGTCAATGCCCACCGCCCGCAAATACGGCACGATCACGCGCACTCCGGCATCCGCCGCACTGCTGTAATAAGGCCCCGTGTCATAGAGCAGGCTGTGCTCCCGGGTGCGCACGACCACGGCCAGACCCTGCCCCACATCCAGCACGTCAATCCGCACCTGCCCGGCGGGCACGGCGTCAGCCTTGGGGATGAGCATCGGTAGACAGAGGAATACGGCCAACCCGCGGCCAGGCAAACCGGCGGGCATCAGCCAGAGTAAGGCGCCAACAAAGGCCAGTACAAAACTGATCGGTGTGGGCGCGGGTGCGTGCCAGATCGCCAACGGCAAATCGGCAGACCATTCAAGGAATGCCAGGAGTGGCGTCATGAGCGCATTGGACAGATAGAGCAGGCCGTCCCAGGGCACGATCAGCGCCAGAATCGTGAGCGGCGTCACCACGCCGCTTACCCAGGGAATGGCTACGGCATTGGTAAGCGGCGAAATGAGTGAGAACTGACTGAAGAAGAGCAACAGAAACGGCAAGGTGCCAATGGTCACGGCCCACTGGGTTCGACCAAAACCTCTGATCCACAATCGCAGACGCTGGCGCCAGGATCGATGCTGCTCAGTGGCCACATGCTCGGCCAAAGCGGCCCACAGCAACAAACCCACGGCGACGAATGACAGCCAGAACCCAGGGCTCATCCCCGCCCAAGGGTCTAGCAGGAGTACGGCCACCAAGGCTAGCAACAGAATTCGTGCCACCGATATATGCCGACCGGTGAGTATGGCGATCGCCCCCACGCTCAGCATAAACAGCGTGCGCAAGGCTGGAATACCGGCACCGGCAATCAGGGTATAAAACGCCGCCGCGAACCAGCCACAGAAAATCCCCACTTTCTGTGCCGGAAAGTGAGCTACCCGGCGCGGCATGCGCCGCCATAAGGCGGCGACCAGCCAGCCGACCAGTCCGGAGAACAATGTCACATGGAGGCCGGAAATGCTCATCAGGTGTGTGGTACCGGTTTTGGCGAACACTTGCCATAACGGCCCAGGGATCGCCTTCTGATCACCAATCGCTAGCGCCGTGAGAATACCGGCTTCCGGGAATTCTTCTGCGGGTAGCACCTGTTCAAAACGATCACGAATCGACTGCCGCATGAACGCAATGCTGGTGGCGACACCCGGCACAAAGGCATCGATCCGCTCGCCGGTTTTGACATATCCGGTAGCGCGAATCCCGCTTTCAAAAAGACGGGCTTCAACATCATAGCCATGCGGATTGGCCAAGCCATGGGGTCGCTTCAGACGTACGGTGAATGCCCATCGCTCCCCTGCCCGCACCTGTTGCACGCCAGAACGCTCTGCGGCATCTGTTTCCTGAACCGCATTCCAGACAGACAGCTGGATCCGTGGCGGAACATGCACCGGTGTTTCAACTTCTTCTACATTGAACAGGAATCTCTGGCCGCGTGCCGTGCGATCCGGCAGGGATTCCACCACCCCGACCAATCGAATATTCCGCCCCATCGCGTCTTCGGGCAGGTGATCCGCCAGAATGGCGGCACTGCGCCAGCACGTGTAGCTACTGCCCGCAGCCAATGCCAGGAGCAGAAGACAAACACGAAGATAGCGCGGCACATCAGGGTACCGCGTAGATTGCCAATAAAGCCCCAGCCACAAGCTCAAGACCAGGCTGAGCACCAGACCCCATGACCAATCCGGAATCACCGGCAGCCACTGGCAGGACAACACCCCTGCCGCAAATGCGATCAAGAGAATTGGCACAACGGCTCTAGTCTGATTCAGTCATTGTCAACGCTCACGCGTCTTCACTGAGCACGCCATCCCGTAACTGCAAGGTTCGATCCAGCTGTGCCGCAAGACCGGCATCATGCGACACCAGAACAAAAGCCACACCGGATTCGGCACTCAATTGCCGGAACAGGGTAAACACCTGATTGGCCGTCTGCCGATCCAGATTACCCGTGGGCTCATCCGCTAGCACAACGGCTGGCCGTGTGACCAGGGCACGGGCAATCGCAGTCCGCTGGCGCTCGCCTCCGGATAAAGCAGCCGGTGTGTGCTGGAGTCGATGTCCCATACCGACCTTCTCTAGCCATTCCGCGGCTTCCGCATCGGCTTCGGTCTTTGGCAGACCCCTGACATAAAGGGGCATGGCCACGTTTTCGACGGCCGTGAACTCCGGCAGCAGATGGTGGTGTTGGTAGACGAACCCCATATGGCGATTGCGCCAGAGTCCGCGTTCCTTTTCCGACATCGTCAGCCAGCTCCGCCCGGCAATCAGCACATCGCCGGCAGTCGGTTGATCGAGGCCGCCCAGCAGATGTAGAAAGGTACTTTTACCCGAACCGGATGCACCAACGATGGCCACAGATTCACCTGCATGGAGGTCAAATCTGATGTCATCGAGGACGCGCACATCCTCCGCGCCGGCAGCATAGACCTTGCCTAATCCACGGCACGACAAGACCTGATCGACGTGATTATTCATGACGCAGTGCCTCCGCAGGTTGCACCCGTGCTGCGCGCAGACTCGGATAGAGCGTGGCAAGGAGAGTCAGCACAAAAGCCGTGATGGAAATCGTGATCACATCATCCCATTGCAGATCCGATGGGAGTTCGGAAATGAAGTACACCTCCCTCGATAGGAAATGAATGCCGAACAGGCGCTCGATCGCTGGCACCACGGTGTCGATATTGAGCGCCAGGGCCACACCACCAGCCACGCCGAGCCCCAGACCAATCAGACCAATGAGCGCCCCTTGCACCATGAAGATCAGCGCAATGCTGCCACGGCTGGCACCCAGGGTCCGCAGAATGGCAATATCCCCCCGCTTATCGGTGACGGCCATGACCAGGGTCGACACGATGTTAAAGGCGGCTACGGCCACGATCAGGAACAGGATTAGAAACATCATGCGCTTTTCGATCTGCACCGCACGGAAGAAGTTCGCGTGCTTGCGGCTCCAGTCAATCAGATAGGCGGGCTCGCTCAGTTCGGGCGCGATACTGCGTGCAATTTGCGGCGCACTGAACGGGTCATCCACCTTGAGACGAACCCCTGTCACGGTTTGCCCCAGTCGGAACAGTACCTGGGCATCCTGCAGATCTGTCAACGCCAACCCGCTGTCGTATTCGAACATACCGAACTCGAAAATGCCGCTGATTTCGAAGCTCTTGACGCGGGGAATCACACCGGCCGGCGTAACCACGCCTTCGGGGGCAATCACGGTCACCCGGTCACCCACCGTAACGCCCAGCGCTCGAGCCAGATCGCTACCCAGCACAATGCGGAACGAACCCGGTTGCAGACTGTCCAGCGTACCGGACTTCATATGAGTGTTGAAGTCAGCAACGGTGTTTTCCTGTTGTGGATCGATCCCGCGGATGACGGCACCACGCACACCACTGCCCGGGAATACCGGGCCATCGCCCGCTTCCTGGTTGCGACCGTTCAGCATGACCTGACCCTGAACATAGGGCGCCGCTGCCAATACCCGAGGGACAGTCAGTGCCTGAGCCGCCACCTGCTGCCAGTTCTGGAGTGCGCCATCCATACCGACCACTTCGATATGCGAGGTCACCCCCAGAATGCGGGATCGAAGTTCCTTCTGGAAGCCGTTCATCACGGAAAGCACGACAATCAGTGCCGCCACGCCCAGAGCGATACCCACCATGGACAGACCCGAAATAAAGGAAATAAACCGGTTGTCCTGACCGATCTGCCGACGGCTGCGGACGTAACGTAAGCCGATAAGTAACTGAAAAGGTAATTTCACAATCAGGTGTGCCTTGTGCACGGAAATGCCAGAAAAACGCTATGCTACACGGGATTCGATTTGCGAACCGTTCTCGCTTGGTTTGCCCTCTTGATTTATCCCTCGTGATTCCAGACCCTTCATGCATCTGACCCTGTTTGTTCCTGATCTCCTGTGGCCGGATGTCGACGATGCTGCCGCCTTTGATTTTCCCGGATCGGCTGACCTTGCCCGCTTTCTGTGGCTGGGCACCGCAACCCGATCTGAAATGGATCTCACGGCTTCGTGGGAAAGCCGGCTAGCGGCCGTTTTTGGTTTCCCCCCGCACGAAGCGCCGCTCAGCGCATTAAGGTCGCTAGGCAGCGGCAACACAACGCATGGCCTTCAACTGTGCACCGATCCGGTTAATCTGGACTTCATGCAACAGGCGATGGTGCTCTCGCCGATTGCGCCTGACACACTTTCGACCTCGGATATCGCCAGCCTGCTCCAACACCTCAACGAGGAATTTACCGGGGAAGGCTGTTTTACCGCGAACACCGGCCGTGATGTCTGCCAATGGACCTTTACACCTTTTACATCGTTACCCGCCGCGGACGCGGGCGCACTACCTAACCTGGCTGCCAGCAGCCGGTTAGCTGGCCGACGCGTCGACGCCGATGAAACCCGAGCGCTGCTGGGTCGGGAAGGTCTGCGCTGGATCAACCGAATCCAGATGTGCCTGAATCAACATCCCGTAAAC
The DNA here is from genome assembly GCA_023253415.1 of Rhodocyclaceae bacterium. Lineage (GTDB taxonomy): Bacteria > Pseudomonadota > Gammaproteobacteria > Burkholderiales > Rhodocyclaceae > Fluviibacter. Next base: position 6,697 of record JALRGK010000195.1, on the reverse strand, counting down.
ACGGCCCGTGAGGCACAGGGGTTACCCCTGATCAATAGTCTCTGGCCCTGGGGTCTGGGTGAGTTGTCGGCTCGTCCATCCCGGCATTTTGTAACGGCTTACGGCCACTCTGACTTGCTAACCGGGCTCTGCCTCGCGACACAGACGCCACAATCCACCGACACAGGCTTCCCGCAAACCGATGGCTCGCATCTAATAACTGAACTGCGTTTGGCGACAGCCATCTGCCACAATGATCTGCACAATTGGCAATCTGCCATCACTGAGCTGACAACGCACTGGATTTCGCCTGCGCTTGCAGGACTCACCCGCGCCAAGCCGACACTGAAATCACTCACCCTGATAAGTCCGAATGCGCACTTCGAGCACCAATGGGTGCTCGAACCTTCCAGCCGTGGTTTACGCCCCAATCTCCTACAACGCTGCCTGGGGCTTAGCGCCAAAGCCCCCACCCTGCATGCGCTGGTCCGCTCATGGTCGGCTTAAGTCAATTAAAGCAGCGCGCCTGGTCAGAGCGCACGGCCTGGCAGCTCGAACAAAGCGGGGTCAGCCCTTTGCTCGCCCGCTTATATGCGGCACGAGGTATCAGCCAGGCGGCACACATCAGCACCCAGATGGCCGACCTGTTACCGCCAGATGCTCTGAAGGGCATGAATACGGCTGCGCCGATTCTGGCGGACGCCGTTATGCAAGGACAGCGTATCTGCATTGTTGCGGACTACGATGCGGATGGGGCCACGGCCTGTGCCGTTGCCGTTAAAGGACTGCGCCTCCTAGGCGTACAACCCGACAAGCTGAACTATTTTGTACCCGATCGCTTCAAACTGGGGTACGGCCTGACACCAGCGATTGCCGACATTGTGGCCGAGATCGCCAGTGGCAAGCCAGACCTGCTAGTCACGGTGGATAACGGTATCGCCAGCGTAGATGGCGTTGCCCGCGCCAAAGCGCTGGGTATGCAGGTCGTCATCACGGATCACCATTTACCCGGCATCGTGTTGCCGGCGGCTGACGCCATCGTCAACCCTAACCAACCAGGCTGTGATTTCCCATCCAAGAACCTGGCGGGTGTCGGCGTGATGCTCTACGTATTGATGGGGCTGCGTCAGATATTGCGTCAGCGTGGCTGGCCGCCAGCAGAACAAGCCCATCTGGGCACGCTGCTTGATTTGGTTGCTCTGGGCACCATTGCCGATGTGGTCTCTCTAGACCGCAACAACCGCATTCTGGTAGCAAATGGCCTAAACCGTATTCGCCAACGCCGCTGTAGCCCCGGCATCCTGGCGCTCTATGCCGTTGCCGGCAAACAGCCCGACCGGGCGCAAGCCAGCGATCTCGGTTTTCTGCTCGGACCGCGTCTTAACGCGGCCGGTCGTATGAATGATATGCGTATCGGCATCCGCTGCTTGCTGGCTGAAGATATTGGGGAAGCACTCAAGTTAGCCCAGGAGCTAGACCGCCTCAATATCGAGCGTCGTTCGGTGGAAGCCCAGATGAAAACAGACGCCGCAAGCATTTTGCAGCAACTCGATATTGCCAGTACCGCAGGTATCAGTTTGTACGACCCAAGCTGGCATGCCGGTGTGGTCGGCATTCTGGCCGGTCGCATCAAAGAACAGATGCACCGGCCCACAATTGTATTTGCCGCCGATGGCAGCGGCCTGATCAAAGGCTCCGGCCGCTCAATCCCCGGGCTGCATCTGCGCGATGCGCTAGATCACCTGACCAAGCTATACCCGGAGCTCATCATCAAATTCGGCGGCCATGCCATGGCTGCGGGTCTGAGTATCAAGGAAAGTGATTTCCCCCTATTTCAACAGGCCTTTGATGCACTCGTTGATCAATTGCTGCCGATTGAAGCGCGCACGCACAGCCTAGCCATTGACGGCCCTTTGGCCGATAGCGAGCTTTCGTTGCATACCGCCCAATTACTGGCCGAAGGCATCTGGGGACAGGGCTTTCCCGCCCCGGTGTTCGCGAACAGATTCAAGATTCTCGAATCACGGTTGCTTCAGGACAAACACCTTAAACTGACTGTGGCCTGCGGGCAAAGCCGGATGGAAGCAATTCGATTTAATGACACCACCTTGCCCACGTCAAACGATACGTTGGCATATGCGCTCGATATCAACCATTACAACGGGGTTGATCGACCCCAGCTACGGATCGAGGCGATTTGCCCTGCACCATGAAAAACGCCACCCGAAGGTGGCGTTTTAGTGTCGGACGAGGCCTTCATCAGCCCAACATCAGTTTGTTGATTTTGCGCACGAAACCCGCCGGATCATCAATCTGACCGCCTTCCGCCAGCAAGGCTTCGTCAAACAGCACTGACGCATAGTCATCGAAATGGCCTCCCTCGTTAGGCAGCAACTCCATCTTTTTGAGCATCGGGTGCTGCGGGTTGATCTCCAGAATCGGCTTAATGTCCGGCGCGTTCTGCCCCATCATTTTTAGCATGCGCTGCAGGTTAGCACCGGGATCATGCTCATCCGCCACCAGGCAAGCAGGCGAATCCGTCAGGCGATGCGTGACACGCACTGCCTTGAGCTTATCACCCAACGCTTTCTGGAGTCGTTCGACCAGATCCTTGGCAGAAGTCTCCGCTTCAGCACGCGCCTGCTTTTCGCCGGCATCTTCCAGTTCACCCAGATCCAGACCGCCCTTGGCGACGGATTGCAGTGTCTTGCCATCAAAGTCGCGTAGGTGGCTCACCAGCCATTCATCGACGCGATCAGCCAGCAACAGGACTTCGATACCCTTCTTGCGGAAGATCTCGAGATGCGGACTGTTCTTGGCCGCCTGGAAGGTTTCGGCCGTGACGTAATAGATCTTGTCCTGACCCGGCTTCATTCGTGACACATATTCGGTCAGCGATACGTTCTGCTCCGGACTATCCGTATTCGTCGTGGCAAAACGCAGCAGCTTGGCAATGCGAGCCTGATTGGCGTGGTCTTCGCCAACACCTTCTTTCAGCAACTGACCAAACTGGTTCCAGAAGGTGGTGTACTTTTCTGCCTGGTTATCTGCCAGTTCTTCGAGCAGACCCAATACGCGCTTCGTACAGCCTGAACGGATTTGTTCGATGTCTTTGCTTTCCTGCAGGATCTCACGTGATACGTTGAGGGGCAGATCAGCCACATCGACGACACCACGTACGAAACGCATGTAGGTTGGCATCAGCTGTTCGGCATCATCCATAATGAAGACGCGCTTCACATAGAGCTTGATGCCATGACGGGCGTTACGATCCCAGAGATCAAACGGTGCCTGCGAAGGAATGTACAGCAGTTGGGTATATTCCTGACGCCCTTCAACCTTGGCGTGCACCCAGCTCAATGGCTCCTGGTAGTCGTGCGCCACATGCTGGTAAAACGCTTTGTATTCATCTTCCGTAACTTCAGTTTTCGGGCGTGCCCATAGCGCGCTGGCCTGATTGACGGTTTCTTCTTCGCCGGTAGCCTTCATGGCTTTGGTTTCTTCATCCCAGCGCTCCTTGACCATGCGGATCGGCAAGGCAATGTGATCTGAGTATTTGCGCAGAATCTCGCGCAGCTTCCAGCCGTTGAGCAGGTCTTCCTGCTCGGCGCGCAGGTGAAGAATCACTTCGGTACCACGACCCGGATGTTCGATATCGGCCACGGTGTAATCACCTTCACCGCTCGAAACCCATTCGACTCCCTGGTTGGCGGGGACACCCGCCTTGCGGCTTCGGACGGTGACCTTGTCCGCCACAATGAATGACGAATAGAAACCCACGCCGAACTGACCAATCAGGTTGGCATCTTTCTGGGCATCGCCAGTGAGTGCGGAGAAAAACTCCTTGGTGCCCGATTTGGCGATGGTTCCCAGGTGGGCAATCGCTTCGTCTTTGGTCATGCCGATACCGTTATCGGCAATGGTAATTGTTTTGGCATCCGCATCCAGCAGAATACGCAGGCCAAGATCCGGGTCGTTTTCGAACAGCGCCGGATTGCCCAGAGCTTCATAACGCAGCTTGTCACAGGCGTCAGATGCGTTCGACACGAGTTCACGCAGAAAGATTTCCTTGTTGGAATAGAGCGAATGGATCATCAGCTGCAGGAGCTGTTTGACTTCGGCCTGAAAAACTTTGGTTTCTGTATGTGTCTGATTGGTCATAATTTTCGGATTGATCTGATTGTGATGATCGAAAAAAAACGGCTTTTCCGGCTATTTAGGGGCACACGAGCCAATTTCAAGCGGTTGGATCAAATTCCGGCATGATCAGCGATTCGTAGCGGACTTCAAGCACCTCCAATTCACGCTCCCCCATTGGGCTGGCGAATCGTGCGACATCGCCCTCACGTAATTTGAGCAAGGCCCGGGCCAGCGGTGACACCCAGCTGATCCAACCTTTAGTGGGGTCCGCTTCGTCAATGCCCACGATGCTATAGACACTCTCCGTCCCGTCTAGATCGCAAACCACCACCGTTGCGCCGAAAAACACCTGATCCCGGTGCTGCTGGCTGCCCGGATCAACGACATGGGCATCCTCCAGGCGTTTCATCAGAAACCGGATCCGTCGGTCAATCTCACGCAGACGTTTCTTGCCATAGAGGTAATCACCGTTTTCCGAGCGATCCCCGTTCGATGCGGCCCAGGAAACGATCTCGACAATCTTTGGGCGTTCTGTTTTGACAAGAAACTCAAGCTCATCCCGCAAACGGCGGTGGCCGCCCGGAGTCATGTAATGGCGCTGTTCGGTTGGTACGGGTGTGGTCATGGTGGCGCATTATCCGGCAGAGCCCGGCGATATGTCACAAAAAATTAATCGTAATGGCTGATTGTTGGCTTGCACTTCAAAACGTTGCGGCGCAACATACCAGTTATCAATTTTATTTAGTGAGTCAGGATCACCGCATGTCCGTAAACACCGCAAACACCTCTCTGCACGGTCTGAAAGGCCTGGTCGTTGGCATTGCCAATCAGCATAGCATTGCATGGGGTTGCGCCGAAGCCTTCCGCGCTGCAGGGGCCGAATTGGCCATCACCTACCTCAATGCAAAAGCCGAACCACATGTCCGTCCGCTGGGCGAAAGCGTCAACGCCGATCTGATTGAAGCCCTTGATGTGGAAGATGATGCCCAGATGGGCGCGCTCTTCGAAAAGATCACCCAGGCATGGGGTCAACTCGATTTTGTGCTGCACTCGATCGCCTTTGCCCCGCTAGATGACCTGCACGGTCCGGTACTGAATACCAGCCGCGAAGGCTTTGCCCGGGCCATGGATATCTCATGCCACAGCCTGATCCGTCTGGCACGCCATGCTGCTCCATTAATGAAAAACGGCGGGTCTCTGCTGACGATGAGCTATGAGGGTGCCAACCGCGTCGCCCCTAACTACGGCATCATGGGGCTGGCCAAAGCGGCGCTGGAATCAGCCACCCGTTCTTTGGCGGCCGAACTCGGCCCGCACAATATTTCGGTTAACGCCATTTCCCCCGGACCCATTGCCACGCGTGCGGCTTCCGGCATCATGGACTTTGATCAGCTGATGCAAGACAGTATTGAACATGCCCCGCTTCGTCGTCTGGTCACAATTGAAGAAGTGGGCGCGCTAGCAACGCTGCTCGCCAGCCCCGCTGGTCGGGGTATTACAGGTGATGTTATTGTGGTCGACGGCGGTCGTCACATCCTCTATTAATTCGGGTCATTCATGTCTCAGGCACTCAACTTCGATAAATTCTGCGGCGGCACCGTTGAAAACCACCCATTCAATGAGCTGAAGGTCGGCGATAGCGCGTCCATCACCAAAACCGTCACGATCGACGACCTGCGCCTTTTTGCTGCGGCAACTGGCGATGCCAACCCGTCGATGCTGGATCCGGAATTTGCCGACAGCAGCATTTATCGCGAAGTCGTCGCCCACGGGATGTGGTCCGGCGCTATGCTCGTTAACCTCCTCGGCAGTGAACTTCCGGGCTTGGGAACGATTCTGGTCGATCAGAATCTGCGCTATCTAAGACCGGTCACCGTGGGCGATGCGGTGACTTTCAAGATTACCGTCGAGCGTAAATACGAGCGTACACAGCATGTACTGTTCGATGCTGAAGTGACCTTGGCAAATGGTTTACGTGCCGTGACAGGTACGCTGGAGGTTCTGGCCCCGACCGAAAAAATCGTACGCCAGCAACTCTGCGTGCCCGAAGCCACACTGTCGAATCGAGACGAACGCTTTCAGCGTTTTATCGCCTTGGCCGAGGGGATGGATCCGGTGGCAACCGCGGTGGTTCACCCGTGTGACGAAGAGTCTCTCAAAGGGGCGATTCTGGCCGCCGCGCGAGGCTTAATCTGCCCGATCCTGGTAGGCCCTTCAGATCGCATCCACCAGATTGCTCACGCCATCGGCGTCGATATCAGCCGTTTTCAACTCATTGACTCCCCTTACAGCCAGGAGTCCGCCCGAATCGCCGTAGAACTGGTTCGCAAAGGCAAAGCCGAAGCCCTGATGAAAGGTAGTCTGCATACGGATGAGCTGATGAGCGCCGTGGTTGACCGGGCAACCGGGCTACGTACGGCACGCCGCTTATCGCATGTATTCCGCATGGATGTGCAGACTTACGCCAAACCACTGTTGATTACCGATGCGGCCATCAACATCTATCCGGATCTGATGGCCAAGGCCGACATCATCCAGAACGCAATTGATCTTGCTCATGTGCTCGGCACGCCGGAAC
>JALRGK010000057.1 GCA_023253415.1 Rhodocyclaceae bacterium | reverse complement strand
AAAGTATAAAAAGAACAGATATTTTTACATCTTTTAATTCCATTTGCACTGCAATAGAATGTGCAACATCATCAAAATTTGTCTTTCTCTTCGCTTTGCTGCTTACTTTTACGGAGTTTTCACATGAGCCTCACACTGCCTGCTGGCGTTCAGATCACCGGCCCGATCAATGCCCGTTTTGAAGAAATCCTGACCCCGGAAGCCTTGGCCTTCGTCGCCAAACTGCACCGTGCGTTTGAACCGCGCCGCCAGGAACTGCTGAAAGCCCGTATCGAGCGTCAGGCACGCATTGATGCCGGCGAAATGCCGGATTTCCTGCCAGAAACCAAACACATCCGCGAAGGGGATTGGAAGATTGCCCCGCTGCCGAAGGCCCTGGAGCGTCGCCGCACCGAAATCACCGGCCCGGTTGAAGCCAAGATGATCATCAACGCCTACAACTCGGGCGCTGATTCGTACATGACCGACTTCGAAGATTCGAACAGCCCGAACTGGGAAAACCAGATCCAGGGTCAGGTCAACCTGTACGACGCCATCCGTCGCAAGCTCTCGTTCAAGAACGAAGCTGGTAAGGAATACAAACTGAACGACAAGATCGCTACGCTGCAGATCCGCCCACGTGGCTGGCACCTGGACGAGAAGCATGTGCTGATCGACGGTCAGCGCGTTTCCGGCGGTATCTTCGACTTCGGTCTGGTGTTCTTCCATAACGCCAAAGAGCAAATCGCCCGTGGTGCGGGTCCGTTCTACTACCTGCCGAAGATGGAAAGCCATCTGGAAGCGCGCCTGTGGAACGATATCTTTGTGATGGCCCAGAACGAAATCGGTCTGCCACAAGGCACAATCAAGGCCACCGTACTGGTTGAAACCATTCTTGCGACATTCGAGATGGAAGAAATCCTGTACGAACTGCGCGAGCACTCGGCTGGCCTGAATGCGGGCCGTTGGGATTACATCTTCAGCTGCATCAAGAAGTTCAAGAAGAACAAGGATTTCTGTCTGGCCCAACGTGGTGCCATCACGATGGAAGTACCGTTCATGCGCTCGTATGCACTGGCACTGGTCAAGGCCTGCCACAAGCGTGGCGCGCCAGCGATGGGCGGTATGTCGGCCCTGATCCCGATCAAGAACGATCCGGTTGCTAACGAAAAGGCCCTGGCCGGTATTCGCCACGACAAGACCCGCGATGCCAACGATGGCTTCGACGGCGGCTGGGTCGCTCACCCGGGGCTCGTTGCCATCGCGGCTGAAGAATTCCAGAAGGTGCTGGGTGACCGTCCGAACCAGTGGGAAAAGCAGCGCACCGAAGAATTCGGCGCCAAGGATTGGCTGAATTTCCAACCGGAACAGCCGATCACCGAAGCCGGCCTGCGCAACAACATCAACGTCGGCATCCACTACCTGGGTAGCTGGCTGGCTGGCAACGGTTGCGTTCCGATCCACAACCTGATGGAAGATGCGGCTACCGCCGAAATCTCGCGTTCGCAAGTCTGGCAGTGGGTCGTGTCGCCGAAGGGTATTCTGGATGATGGCCGCAAGGTCACCGTCGAGATGGTTCGTCCGATGATTGCCGAAGAGCTGGCCAAGGTCAAAGCCACGGTGACGGCGCAAGGCGAAAAGACCGATACCTACGATCAGGCCGCTGTGATTTTCGATAAGATGTCACTGACGCCGGAGTATCCGGAGTTCCTGACACTGCCGTTGTACGA
>JALRGK010000127.1 GCA_023253415.1 Rhodocyclaceae bacterium | reverse complement strand
GTTCACGGTCGCTGTCTGGCAAACCCCGGCGGGACTGCAGGCGCTGCCGCCCGTCCGTATTGTGCCAGCCACCGAGTTCTACGATTACGAAGCCAAATACAACCGCGATGACACGCAGTACAACGTGCCGTGCGGCCTACCGGATGCACAAGTGGCGCATATGCAGGCGCTTGCCGTTGAGGCCTTCGAAGCACTGGGCTGCCGCGGCTGGGGACGCATCGATTTTCTGCTCGATAGCGCCGGTGCGCCCTATGTGCTCGAAGCGAATACGGCACCCGGTATGACGGATCACTCACTGGTGCCGATGGCCGCGCGGGCGGCCGGTGTGGATTACGACCATCTGGTACTGACGGTTGCGGCCATGGCGGCGCTTGACGCCGTGCCGGTCGGACACTGAGGAAATAAGTATGCTCTGGAATCGTCCTGATCTGATGAACCGTCTCACCAGCCTCCTCTGGGGCCTGGGGTTGCTGCTCATTCTGGTCTCCGGCGTTCTGATGGTCATCCGTATGCCGTTCTTCCCGGTGCGCGAAGTCGTGCTGGCGAAACCGCTTGAACGGGTGCAGGTCGAAGATGTGCGGGCCGGTATTGCTCCTTATATCGGGGGCAACTTCTTTACGGTGGATCTGAAAGCCATTCGCCAGGGGGCCGAACAACAGCCTTGGGTCTATCGGGCCGATGTGCGTCGCCAGGGATTTGGCAGTCTGTCTCTGGATATAGATGAGCAGGTGCCCGTGGCGCGCTGGGGTAACGAAGGCACACGAAGCGCTTCCGACTGGTTGAATCGCGATGGGGATGTTTTCGAGGTGCCCGATAGCACGATCGGTGATCTGGGTAAGAATCTACCGGTGCTGCATGGCCCGCTGGATACCGGTAACGAATTGATGGCGCGTTATGTCCGTTATAGCGCGCTCCTCGCGCCGACCGGTCGGACCATCCGCCAGCTAGAGCTAAGCCCCCGCCTGTCATGGAGTTTGCGCCTTGATAACGGCACCCGCCTTGAACTCGGTCGGGAGCGCACGCTGAATAGCGCCGACGAGCAGGTGGAGATTTTCGTATCGCTGTACCCCCAATTGGTTGGCAATCGTCCGGTCGCACCGACGGTCGTTGATCTTCGTTACCCGGCAGGCGTCGCTGTGCGTTATCCCGCAGCGTCGGCGGCTACTTCCATTCCTTCTGACCGTAAGGGCAAGTCATGAGCAGAGAGAGCAAAGAACTGATTGTCGGCCTCGACATCGGCACCTCCAAGATCGTCGCAGTTGTTGCCGAGGTGGCATCGGACGGGCGGCTCAATGTGCTGGGCGTCGGGGCGCAGGAGGCGCGTGGCCTGTCGCGCGGCGTCGTCGTCAATATCGAAGACACGGTGCAGGCGATTTCCAAAGTCATCCAGGAAGTCGAGCTGATGGCTGATTGCAAGGTGAAGGATGTGTACACCGGTATTGCCGGTAGCCATATCCGCAGCTTCAACTCCAACGGGATGGTGGCCATCAAGGACAAGGAAGTCAGCCCGGGCGATATCGATCGCGTGATCGAAACAGCGCGTGCCATGCCAATCCCCGCCGAGCAGGAAATTCTGCATATCCTGACGCAGGAGTTCGTGATCGATGGCCAGGATGGCATCCGCGAGCCGATTGGCATGAGCGGTATGCGCCTCGAGGTCAAGGTGCACATCGTGACCGGTGCCATTTCGGCCGCTCAGAATATTGTGAAGTGTGTGCGTCGCTGTGGTCTGGATGTGAATGATCTGGTCCTGCAGCCGCTGGCTTCCAGCTATGCCGTGCTCTCGGAAGACGAAAAAGATTTAGGTGTCTGCCTGATCGACATCGGTGGTGGCACAACCGACATCGCGGTCTGGGCACAGGGTGCCATCCGTCATACGGCAGTGATCCCGATTGCCGGTAACCAGGTGACCAATGACATCGCCATGGCCTTGCGCACGCCGACCCGTGATGCCGAGGACATCAAGCGCCGCTCGGGTTGTGCCCTGGCTGATCTGGCCAACCCGGAAGAAGTCATTGAAGTCGCTGGTGTCGATGATCGCCCCAGCCGCAAGCTGTCGCGTCGTGCGCTGGCCGATGTGATTCAGCCGCGCGTTGAAGAACTATTCGAAATCGTGCAGGCCGAGCTGCGTCGCTCGGGCTACGAGAACGTGCTCTCGTCAGGCATCGTCCTCACCGGTGGATCGGCGTCCATGCCGGGCATGATCGAGCTGGGCGAAGAGATTTTCCACATGCCGGTGCGCCTCGGTGAGCCCAAGTACAGCGGCCCGCTCGTCGATGTCATCAAGTCGCCGCGCTATGCCACCGCCTTTGGTCTCATTCTCGAAGCCTACAACCAGCGCAAGCGGGGTCAGCAGGTGCGTGAAAAGCAGGGCGGTGGTGTCAAGGATGTCTTCTCGTCGATGCGTGCCTGGTTCGAGAAGAACTTCTAACTCAAGAATTTCCGGTCACGTATGCGCAGTACGGGATCGCGAAGTAGCAGCAAAGCAGTTCAGTAACAACGCAGTTTCTACCAACAGATTTATCGCTTTATAACGGAGGCAGTTATGTTTGAAATTATCGAGAAAGAAGAAAACGGCACGATCATCAAAGTGATCGGTGTGGGTGGTGCGGGTGGCAACGCCATCGACCACATGATTCGCGAGAACGTGCACGGTGTGCAGTTCATCGCGGCCAACACCGATGCACAGGCACTGAACAACAGCCTGGCCGGTCATCGCATGCAGCTGGGGGGTTCGGGTCTGGGTGCCGGTGCCAAGCCGGAAGCCGGTCGTAAGGCGGCTGAAGAGCAGCGCGAACAGATCAAGGAATCGTTGCGTGGTGCTCACATGGTGTTCATTACCGCCGGTATGGGCGGGGGTACGGGTACCGGCGCCGCACCGATCGTGGCCGAAGTGGCCCGCGAACTGGGTATCCTGAGTGTGGCTGTCGTGACCAAGCCGTTCGGTTTCGAAGGCAAGCGTATGAAAGCCGCTGAAGCCGGCATCGCCGAACTCGAACAGCATGTCGATTCGCTGATCGTCATCCTGAATGATCGCCTGATGGACGTGCTGGGTGATGATGCTGAGATGGAAAGCTGCTTCAAGGCAGCAGATGATGTGCTGCGTAACGCCGTCGGTGGTATTGCCGAGATCATTACCCTGAAGGGTCTGGTCAACGTCGACTTCGAAGACGTGCGTACGGTCATGGGCGCCATGGGGCGTGCCATGATGGGTTCGGCCGCGGCCGAAGGCATGGATCGTGCCCGTCTGGCCGCTGAACAGGCCGTTGCCTGCCCGCTGCTGGAAGGTGTCGAGCTGTCGGGCGCCAAAGGCGTTCTGGTCAACATCACTGCATCGAAGTCGCTGAAGATGCGTGAAGTGAACGAAGTGATGGCCACCATTGGTGATCATGTGTCGGACGAAGCCGAAATCATCTTCGGTGCGGTGTTCGATGAGAGCATGGGCGACCAGATGCGTGTGACCGTCGTGGCAACGGGCCTGGAAGGCCAGTCGGCTGCTGGCAAGAAGACCACGCGTGAGACCTTCACCGTGATCGAACCGCTGCGTGCCACGGGTACCGGTGATGCGATGCCCTTCGGCGACTTCAGCCAGTACGACCTGCCCCCGGGCATGCGTTCGGCCCGTCAGGCAGCAGCTGCACCAGCTGCCAGCAATCTGAAGGTGGAGGCTTTCGTGTCGCAGGGTGTGGATCACTACGACATCCCGGCCTTCCTGCGTAAACAAGCAGACTGAGCCGGCTGACGAAGTCGTTCGCAGTCATCGCTGCCTCCGGCCGGTGTGCGCCCTGCGCAGGCGCACCCGGCAGTCGGTAAGCGATTGAAGTAGCAGTGTTTAATGTTGTGCCTCCGTCGGGAGGAGTCCTTGTCTGTGCTAGAATTAGCCGGTCGGGGACTCCGTCCCTCTAAAGAAAAGCAGTCCCCTGAAGGTCGATCGATCATGTCCCAGATGTTGTGCCAGCGCACCGTTAAATCTGTCATTCGCGCCAGTGGCGTGGGCCTGCACTCAGGCCGCAAAGTGACCTTGACGCTACGCCCGGCCGCCCCGGATACGGGCATTGTGTTCCGTCGTGTGGATCTGGCGACCCCGGTCGACATCAAAGCGAGCGCCCTGTTGGTCGGCGATACACGCATGTGCTCCTGTCTGGATGTGGACGGTGTCCGCGTCGGTACGGTCGAGCACTTGATGTCAGCCCTGTGTGGCCTGGGCATCGACAACGTCTGGCTGGATATTGACGCTGCCGAAGTGCCGATTCTCGATGGCTC
>JALRGK010000258.1 GCA_023253415.1 Rhodocyclaceae bacterium | reverse complement strand
TTCAAACAAAAAATTCGCGGTGCAGTTGCAAGCTCCGAAAACACCGCACGCAAACTGCAGACCATCGGTATTCCACTCGTCGAACTGAACGACATTAGTACGCTACCCATTTACGTTGATGGCGCCGATGAAATCGATGGCACATTTGCCATGATCAAAGGCGGTGGCGGCGCACTCACCCGTGAAAAAATCATTGCCGATGTCGCCGACTGTTTCGTGTGTATTGCTGATACGTCAAAGTGCGTGGCGACACTCGGTGCATTTCCGTTACCGATTGAAGTGATTCCAATGGCCACGGCACAGGTGGCACGCGCCGTTAAGCAGCTGGGTGGCATACCGAAGCTACGCCAGGGCTTCGTGACAGACAACGGCAATCATATTCTCGACGTGTCTGGCTTGATGATCACAAACCCGGTGGCCCTTGAGTCGGAACTAAATCAGCTCGTCGGCACGGTGACCAATGGTTTGTTCGCACGGCGCGGCGCCGACATTCTCTTGGTCGGCACGCTGAATGGCGTCGAAGAACGCCGTCGCTAATCCTTAGCAGCCTTATAAGGCAAACGGGGCCAGCGACGCTGGCCCCGTTTTATAGTGAGCGCCTATAACTCAGGCTTTCGGTGGCGAAAACCCTTCGACCTGATCTGCACCTTCACCGAAGAAATGCTTCTCGCACTGCTCGCGCAGATATTCGCGATGACGGACATCAGACAGGTTGAGGCGATTCTCGTTGATGATCATGGTCTGTAACTTCACCCATTGCTGCCAAGCTTCTTTGGAGACTGAAGCCAACAGTTTCTGTCCGAAAGCGCCCGGCACCGGCGGAAAATCCAGACCTTCGGCTTCTTTACCCAGCTTGATACATTGAACGGTACGTGTCATTTTTATTTCCTATGCGCTCTGTTAGAGATTCTTTACAAAAACTTTAGAGTTGCGTTGGTAGTTGTACATCTCACGCTTGCGATCCGGGAGATCTTCAACTTTCGCCGGTTTGTAACCGCGCTCAATAAACCAATGCGCGGTTCGGGTTGTTAGCACATATAGCCGGCGAATGCTTTGAGCCCGAGCGCGCGCTTCAATGGCTTGCATCAGCCGCTCACCATAGCCCCACTCACGGTGATCCGAATCAACGGCCAGGCATGCCAACTCTGCATTTTCGGCATCCAGCATATAAAGTGCAGCACAACCGACGATCACATTATCGTGCTCCAGTACTGTGAACTGACTTACTTCTTGCTCGATCCGTTCCCGAGGGCGCGCGACCAGGGTGCCGTCTTGCTCTAGTGGCTCAATAATGCCGAGCAAGCCGGCAATATCATCTGGCCGAGCATCACGTAGCCGATCCAGAGAGTCACGCGTCACAATAGTACCGACCCCATCATGGGTGAAGAGCTCCAGAATCATTGACCCATCGTCATCGTAACCGACCAGATGAACGCGGCTCACCCCTGCACGGCTGGCGCGAATAGAGCATGGCAGGAAACGACGCATGTCCGGTGACAGCCACTCTCCGCGCTTGAGCAACTGATCAGCCTGATCGGTCGTCAATTCATCAATCAATGTGCCATCTTCTTCCAGTGCACCTGCCGTGTCGCCAATGTAGATCAGCTTATCGGCGCGTAGCGCAATGGCTACCGCTTCAGCGACTTCTTCCATTGCCAGATTAAAGATTTCTCCGGAAGGGCTCGGCCCCTGGCAGGATTGCAGGACAATGTTACCTAGCGAATGTTGAGCGCGAACGCCGTCCACATCCACTTTGCGGACGACCCCGGCATATTGCATATCAACGCCATCGATCACCCCCATGGGGCGCGCCGTCAGAAAATTGCCACTAATCACGCGCATGGTATTACCCGCCATCGGGGTATTTGGCAGACCTTGTGAGAGCAGTGCCTCGATTTCCAAGTAAACGCTACCTACGGCATGCAGCACGCAATCTAGTGTCGCGGCATCGGTCACTCGGTAATTGCCATGAAATTGCGAGGGTAGGCCGCGGTCGCGTAACTCTTCTTCGATTTGCGGTCGCGCGCCATGGACTACGACCAGGCGGATGCCTAGGCTGGCTAATAGGTTGATGTCATACGCAAAGGTTTTGGCGAGAGGGCCGCTGATGGCCTTGCCTCCCACCGCAATGACAAACGTCTTCCCTCGGAAGCTATTAATATAGGGCGCAACCGAACGGAACCAGGCAACAAAATTTGGATCAGGCACGGCAATCTCCGCCAGCAGAATTCAAGCGGTGAATATTACCCCACATCACGCGGCCGTACATCACCTCCTGGCAGGCATATTCAGCGTAAATCGCCCACAATCGCCTGCGTCACTGCTAATGCGATCGGTCCGGCAGTCTCCGTTCTGAACACGCGCGGCCCCAGACGGAAGCATTGAAATCCGGCAAGCTTCGCTGCATCAATTTCCTCTGGTGCAAAACCGCCCTCAGGGCCGATCAGAATCGTCAAATCCTTCAAACCCTGCTGTCTTTCTAACCACGACGGATAACTCTCGGTCGCATCCGGATCTAGCATCACGTAAACACTGCCATCATCAGGTTCTGCCAGGGCCTGGCTCAACGAACGCACTGGGAGTAAATTTGGCAAGCGATTCAGACCGCATTGCTCAGCGGCTGCCACAATCACGCCTTGCCAATGCGCATGGCGTTTCTCGGCACGGGCCGCGTCCAGTCGGGTGACACAACGGCGGGTTTCAATTGGCACACACGCATGCACACCTAGTTCGACGGACTTCTGCCAGGTGAAGTCCATGCGTTCAGCCGCTGAGACACCCTGCCAGAGCCGGATCCGCACAGGGCTCGCACGATCATCCGGCTCGAAAGTCTCAAGCAGTACCTGTGCAGCAACCTGCCGGTTGCCACGGCTCTCTCGTTTCTTTTTCGAGGGCCCCTCATCCACAGGTGGCGCCTGAGGCAACAAGCGCCCAGCATAGGCACCGCCTTCCCCATTGAACAGCACTAGCGCATCACCCGGCTGCAGTCGCAAGACACGAACGGCATGATTGGCCACCGCCTCTGGCAACAAAACAGACTGCCCGATAGCAAGGGGCTGCGGCACATAGAATCTTGGAATAACCATGGTTGCTATTATAGAGCGATGTCTGCACCACTGATTTCCGATACAGCCTTATGGGCTAACTGTGCCAGCAGCCTGGCTTCAGCATTAAGCCAGCTGGGCGATGCCGAGGTGCGTCCGCGGTTTGACTGTGCCCGCATCAGTAGTAAAGCGGATGGGTCGCTGCTGACTGATGCTGATCTGGCCGTGCAACAAGCTTTGCCAGCCATTCTCGAACGCCTATACCCTGCCCCGTTACTAGGTGAAGAGATGCCGACTGCAGAACAATCAGCCTTGTGGCAAGGCGCCGAAGATGGCGATAGCGCGCTCTGGATTGCCGACCCCATCGATGGCACTGCTAATTTTGCAAGTGGCTTACCGTGGTTCGCCATATCCGTCGCGCTAATGCTGCATGGGAAAATCGTACTAGGCGCAACGGTAGCGCCGGCGCTTAACCAATACTGGCATGCGTCTCTTGGGGGTGGCAGCTTCTGCAACGGTCAAACGCTTCGGCTGCATAAGGCCCCCTCGGACTTACACGACTGCCTGGTCGGCGTGGATATGACCTACCTGCCTGAAGTGCTGCGCCAACGCATTGCCAACATTTCCCCGGCAGGCATTACCAATAGCCTGAATCAACGTGCCCCTTGGCGCGGCTGGCGAAGCCTGGGCGCTAGCACGCTGGAATGGTGTGCGCTCGCTTCGGGGCAACTCCACGCCTATGTTCATGGCGGCCAGATGCCTTGGGACGCTGCCGCAGGACGTCTGATTCTTGCCGAGGCCGGCGGCTACAGCGCACCGCTTGCTGAGATTTTGCAATATCAATCAGACACCGGGCTTAACCCAAGGGCATTTGCTGCCGCATCTCCGGGGGTCTGGCCAACTTGGCAACAGTGGTTGCGTGAAGATCAGGGTTGAACCCAGTACAATCACCACATTATTTAAATTTACACTGGCCTAGTCATCATGCGTATTCCTCTGTCCCGCTTTCTGATCGAACAGCAACGCTCGCACAATAATCTTGACCCCAATCTGCGCCTGTTGATCGAAGTCGTTGCGCGTGCCTGTAAAGCTATTGCCATC
>JALRGK010000095.1 GCA_023253415.1 Rhodocyclaceae bacterium | reverse complement strand
TCATCTGTGCCGACGTGGCTGCCAAAAAAGTATTTAAATTCAAAGACTCCGCGGGGTGTTGCCATGAATTTCTGGGAGGTTACCCGGGAAATTGTCGATTCGTGTAGACCCAGTTGGTCGGCAATCTCACGTAACACCAGTGGTCGCATGGCCAGTTCGCCTTTTTCAAAAAAAGCGGCCTGTTCACCCACAATCGCCTGGGCTACCCGTTCAATGGTCTCAAAACGTTGCTGGATATTTTTGATCAGCCAACGGGCCTCCTGCAGTTGGCCTGCTAAGCCACCGTGGGTACCGCTGGCCTGTCGAAGCAGGCCCGCATACAGACGGTTGATTTTAAGTCGTGGCAAGGCATCGGGGTTCGTCGTGGCGGACCAGTGATCGCCCTGTGCCGTGTGGGTTTTGCGTACCAGAATATCGGGGATGATGTAGGGACTGGCATCATCCAGAAACGCGTTGCCCGGGTGCGGGTTGAGGCTACGGATGAGGGCTTGGGCATCACGCAGTGCGTCCAGCTCGGCACCCGTCTTGCGGCGTATCAAGGCAAAGTCACGCTGGGCGAGTGCCGGCAGAAAATCGGTGACTAGCGTGCGCGCCAGATCTGCGTTGGGATCGGTGTTGCCGTGTAGTTGTAGCAGCAGACATTCGGTCAGGTCGCGTGCGCCCACACCCGGCGGGTCCAGCTCCTGAAGTTGCTGCAGCGCCTGCGCCAGTTCTGATGGACTGACGAGTTCGTCGGCGGGTAAGGCTTCCTGGATTTCATCCAGACTGCTGGTCAGATAGCCACGTTCATCCAGGGCTTCGATCAGAATACGAACGAGCGCTTGTTCTCGCCAGGTCGTGCGTTGCAGTCCCGCCTGGGCGAGCAGATGTTCCCGTAGTGAGACGATGCTGGAGCCATCGGCATCGTAATCACTTTCACCGTCGTCACTACCGCCGCTACCGGAGTAGGCATAAGGGCCTTCGTCCATGTCCTGTAGGCTAGATTGCTCAAAGGCCTCCGCCGTGTCGGTGATGCCCTCGTTAGGGGATTCTGTCCCCTCATGATTCGTGTCACGGCTTTCGCGGTTGTCACTTGTGAAGTCGCTGCTTCGACTCTGCTCTGCCTCACTGTGGGACACTTCCGAACCGGCTTCGCCTTCATCCCCCTCGTCCCGTTCCAACATCGGGTTTTCTGCCAGCGCTTGGGCAACCTCCTGCTGGAGCTCTACTGACGACAGCTGCAACAGTCGGATCGACTGTTGTAGTTGTGGCGTCATGGTCAGATGCTGCGTGGCCTTGAGTTGCAGGCTGGCCTTCATGGGGTGTTCCGGTGACTTCGAGGTGTGAGAAAAATGAAAAACGTTAGAGACGGAAGTGCTCACCCAGATAGACCTGGCGCACGGCTTCGTTTTCAATGATGTCAGACGGATGCCCAGAGGCCAGCACGGTGCCTTCGCTGATGATATAGGCGCGGTCTGTAATGCCCAGCGTTTCACGGACGTTGTGGTCGGTAATCAGCACGCCAATGCCGCGCTCCTTGAGGAAGCGGATAATTTTCTGGATCTCGAGCACGGCAATTGGGTCAACGCCGGCGAAAGGTTCGTCGAGCAGAATAAATCGTGGTTGCGTAGCCAATGCGCGTGCAATCTCGACTCGGCGACGTTCGCCCCCTGATAGTGCAGCGGCGCGGCTGTGGCGGATGTGCTGAATCGCCAGTTCATCAAGCAGGGTTTCCAGTCGATTGTGTTCTTCATCCGCCCCCAGTTTTTGCAGCTGAAGCACGGCGAGAATGTTTTCTTCAACCGTCAGCTTGCGAAAGACAGAGGCTTCCTGCGGCAGGTACGAGATGCCCATGTGGGCGCGCTGGTGAATGGGTAAGTGCACCAGTTCGTCGCCGGCGAGTGAGATGTTGCCGCCATCCGCAGGGACCAGGCCAACCACCATGTAGAAGCAGGTGGTTTTACCGGCACCGTTCGGTCCCAATAGACCCACTACTTCACCTGCTTGCACATCAAATGAAACGTCTTTGACAACGGTGCGTTTACGGTACACCTTGCGCAGGTTTCTGGCCGAGAGGATGGCAGGTTTGGCGTCGGTCATGATGTGAATGAAGAAAATTGAATGGAGGTGTCGTGGATCATGCTTCGGAAACATCGTCGCCAGTCTGACCGGCGCTGCGGATCACCTGTTGAATCGTGCGCATGGCAAACCCGCGGCTAGCCAGGTGACGGGTTTGCTTCATACGTTCGTTCATGTCGCGGGGCGCCCGGCCGAATTTCTTCAGCCATAGATCACGACAACGGGAGAGTTCGTCCGGTTGCTCGGATAGTACGGCAGCAATGGTGTCTCGGTCGATACCTTTCTGGGAAAGTTCCTGGTGCAACCGGGTGTTCCCGTAGCGTGGCGCTCGTAAACGAATTCGCATTTCGGCGTAACGATCATCAGAGAGCATCTTTCGCTTTTCCAGATCGTCGAGCAGTGCGTTGACATCCTTTTCCGTTGGCGCTTCGTAAACCTCTTCAGGCAGCGTATCGGCGGTGAAAGCCGGTGCCGGTGCAAATTCATCGGCCAGGCTTTGGGCTCTCTGGCGTGATCGCGATGCCAGACGTGGTGCAGGCTTGCTCAATAGCTTGGCACCGAGCTCCTGACGCGAGTACTCGCGCCGCGCCAAGAGGCGCAGCGCGCGGGCTCGCAGGTCATCCGCCGTGGCAGCCAATCTCTCTCTTGCTCCGTTCGACTTAAGCGTCGTCTCCGTCAGCGGCCGGTGCCTTGCCACCAACGGTAATGCCGGCGGCTTCCATGATCTTGGCCTCGATTTCCCGGGCCAATTCCGGGCGCGTTTTCAGGAACTCACGCACGTTGTCTTTGCCCTGGCCGATCTTTTCGCCGTTGTAGGCGTACCAGGCACCAGCCTTGTCGACGATCTTGTGCTCGACACCCAGCTCGATGATCTCGCCTTCACGCGAGATGCCTTCGCCGTAAAGAATATCGAAGATGGCTTCGCGGAAGGGTGGCGATACTTTGTTCTTGACGACTTTGACGCGGGTTTCCGAACCGACCACTTCGTCGCCACGCTTGATGGCGCCGATGCGGCGGATATCCAGACGGACTGAAGCGTAGAACTTGAGCGCGTTACCACCGGTGGTGGTTTCCGGGTTGCCGAACATCACACCGATCTTCATGCGGATCTGGTTGATGAAGATCACCAGGGTGTTGGTCTTCTTGATGCTACCGGTCAGTTTACGCAGCGCCTGGCTCATCAGGCGGGCGTGCAGACCCATCATCGAGTCGCCCATTTCCCCTTCGATTTCAGCGCGCGGCGTCAAAGCAGCCACCGAGTCGATGACGATAATGTCAACGCCACCCGAGCGAACCAGCATGTCGGCGATTTCCAGACCCTGCTCGCCGGTATCTGGTTGCGAGATGATCAGGTTCGGGACATCCACGCCCAGCTTACCGGCATAGACCGGATCCAGAGCGTGCTCGGCATCGATAAATGCTGCGGTACCGCCGGCGCGTTGTGCTGCGGCGATCACTTGCAGGGTCAGCGTGGTTTTACCCGATGATTCCGGGCCATAGATTTCAACGACACGACCGCGCGGTAGACCGCCGATACCCAGCGCCATATCGAGGCCCAGCGAGCCCGTAGAGACGGCCTGAATGCCCTGGTCGATCTGGGCATCACCCATCTTCATGATCGCGCCCTTGCCGAATTGCTTTTCGATCTGGGCGAGCGCGGCACCCAGTGCCTTGACCTTGTTTTCGTCCATGCTGACTTCCTTAATGAGAGATTGGAATGATTATTGCACACCATGAGAGTCTCACCAGGTGAGCCTCTCGTTGGCGGGGTAAAAAATATTTAAAAGCAGCGGGCTGGGTCAGTCGCCCGGTAGGACGGTACAATCCGCGCCCATGTCCCAATCTGCCATACCCACCTTCAGCGGCCTCAACGAGCGTCAGCGCGAAGCGATTGTCTATCTGGACGGCCCCTTGCTGGTGCTGGCCGGTGCAGGCTCGGGTAAAACGCGGGTGATTACGGAAAAAATCGTTCATCTCATCGAAACCTGCGACATCAAACCGCATCAGGTGGCGGCGATTACCTTCACCAATAAAGCGGCTATGGAGATGACGGAGCGCATTACCAAGCGTATGGGCAAGGCGCCAAAGGGGCTGACCGTTGCCACCTTCCACTCGCTTGGTTTACGCATGGTGCGTGAAGAGGCCAAAACACTGGGCTATAAGCCGGGTTTTTCGATTTTTGATTCGGCCGATTGTCTGGGCATCATCAATGAACTGAGCGGTACCACGGACAAAGCCAAACTACGCTGGCTGCAAACCACGATCTCGCTGTGGAAGAACGCCCTGCTCAGCCCTGTGCAGGCAGCTGAAGCGGCCAAAGATGAAGAAGAGGCGGTGGCCGCCCGTATTTACCGGGATTACGCCAATGCGCTGCATGCCTATCAGGCGGTCGATTTTGATGATCTGATCCGTCTTCCGGTGACCCTGCTCCAAGACAACGCGGAGATCCGCCAGAAGTGGCAGGATAAGTTTCGCCATATTCTGGTGGATGAATATCAGGATACCAACACCGCGCAATATCGGTTATTGCAACAGCTGACTGGCGTGCGCGCCTCATTTACGGCAGTGGGTGATGATGACCAGGCCATCTATGGCTGGCGCGGGGCCGATGTCGAGAATTTGCGCCGTCTGACGCAAGACTTTCCACAGCTTAAAGTCATCAAGCTGGAGCAGAACTACCGCTCTACCGGCAAAATTCTCGAGGCGGCCAATACGCTGATTCAGAACAATCCGAAACTATTCGCTAAATCATTGTGGTCGGAGCATGGCCCGGGCGCCAACATCAATGTGATTGCCTGCGCCGAAGGCGAGGCCGAAGCCGAAACAGTGGTCATGAAGTTACAAGGCCATCGTTTTGAGCATCGCGCCAAGTTCTCCGATTACGCCATTCTCTATCGTAGTAACCATCAGGCACGTGTGTTCGAACAGGCGCTTCGTCAGCAGCGCATTCCCTATCTGCTGTCGGGTGGCCAGTCCTTTTTCGACAAGACTGAGATCAAGGATCTGCTGGCGTACCTGCGATTGCTGGTCAACGATGATGATGATCCGGCATTCATTCGGGCAGCCACCACGCCACGTCGTGGTATCGGCAGCCAGACGTTGGCCACGTTGGGCCGCTACGCCGCTGAAAGGCAGATTTCGCTCTTTGCGGCCCTGTTTGAAGAAGGTTTTGCCGCCCAAGCCAGTAGCCGAGTCGTGCAGCCATTGCGCGAATTTGGTGAGTTCATTAACCGCTTTCAGTGGCGGGCACAGCGCGAATCGGCGGCAGATGTCTTCCCGGACATTTTGGCAGCGATTGATTACGAGAACTGGCTCTACGATCAGGAAGAAGCGCGCGCTGCCGAAACCCGATGGGCCAACGTGCAGGAGTTTCATGCCTGGATTACCAAGAAGAGCGATGACGACGGCAAGACACTGGCTGAAATCGTGCAGACCATGGCGCTGATGTCCTTGCTGGAGCGGCGGGATCAAGGCGATGACTACGATGCCGTGCAGCTTTCAACGCTGCATGCCGCCAAGGGCCTGGAGTTTGGTCACGTGTTCCTCGTGGGCGTCGAAGAAAACATCCTGCCGCACCGCGAATCGCAGGAAGCCGAAAAGCTCGAGGAGGAGCGCCGCCTCATGTATGTGGGCATTACCCGTGCCCAGCGCAGCCTACACATCACCTGGTGCGAGAAACGTCGTCAGGGCAAGGATCTGGTACCGTGCGAGCCTTCCCGCTTCATACAGGAAATGGGTTGCGAGACGGCGACTTCGGCCTCAAAGACGGTGGCCGATAAATCGACCTCGACGGCTAAGCTGGACTTCCTGAAAGCCATGCTACAGAAAACGTCTGCCCCGGATCAATAAGGTCTTTCGTCAGCAACGCAAAAGGGACGCCGCAGCGTCCCTTTTTTTGGGTAGTTCGGTCGTATTACTTCGAACCGTCGACCATGTACTGCACAGCGGCTTTGACTTCGTCATCCGACAGGCTGGCTGCGCCACCGCGCGCCGGCATGCCCTTGAAGCCGTTGATGGCATGATTGTTCAGCGTGGCCATACCCTGGCCGATACGGCCACCCCAGGCACCCTTGTCACCAAACTTCGGTGCACCCATCACGCCAGCGCCATGGCAACCGGCGCAGACGGTGTTGTAAACAGTTTTGCCATCCTTAACACCACCAGCGCCGCCGCCAGCTTCTAATTCAATCTTAGCCACAGGTGCAATGCGGGATTCAACATCATCAGCATTGCCGACTGCATCGGACTTGCCTTTGCCGCTCATGGAGAATGGCACAACGACTGCCATCAGAACCACCGCGATAGCGATGGAGAGGTACATCAACTTGCTGCTTGAATTCTTGTCGGCCATGATTGATCCTATGCGCGAAAGATAAATGGGCGAAATTATTCCGTAAGTATAGCGGGAAAAGCCCTGTCTGCGTCGGACGCTTTGGACAGTCCGCCCAAAAACGGCTAGACTTCGCCCGCACGCGCTCGTAGCTCAGTTGGATAGAGTATTGCCCTCCGAAGGCAAGGGTCGCACGTTCGAATCGTGTCGAGCGCGCCAGAATTCTGGTCCGTCATGGAAGACAGCGGGGGAGACAGCGGCATGGACCGCACAGAACGTTTTTACCGTATTGATCAGCTCCTTAACGAGCAGCGCTGTCTTTCCTTTGATGCCCTGCAGGATGCGCTGGGCGTTTCCCGTGCTACCCTCCGGCGCGATCTTCAGTATCTACGTGATCGACTGAATGCGCCCATCGTCTATGACCGGTTGGGGGGGGGTTATCGTTTTGCCACGGATCCCTCCAAGGCAGTAGCCTCAACCAGCGGCCCTAAATACGAACTGCCGGGTCTCTGGTTTAACGCCAGCGAAATTTACGCTTTGCTCATGATGCAGCAGCTGCTCAATACCGTGCAGCCCGGTTTGCTGGGGCCGCATATTGCACCCCTACAGTCACGCTTGTCCGCGCTGCTGGGGAGCCAGCATAACCGCCCGGAAGACATTGAAGATCGTATCCGCATTGTGCACACAGGGCAGCGGGCGCCGGAGCCAGCCAATTTTGCATTGATCGCTTCTGCGCTCCTGAAGCGTCAGCGTTTGAAGCTGCAGCACTGGCACCGTGGTCGTAACGAAACAACAGCGCGCGAGATTTCGCCGCAGCGCCTGGTGTTCTATCGTGGGAATTGGTATCTGGATGCCTGGTGTCATCTGCGCAAGGATCTGCGCAGTTTTGCCGTGGAAACACTCAGCGACGTGGCGTTGCTTGATAAGCCGGCCAAGGAAGTGGCTGCCAGAGTACTCGATAGTCGTGTGCAGAATGGTTATGGCATTTTCGGCGGGGAACGCAGCCAGTGGGCACAACTGAAGTTCACGCCGGCTCGGGCACGTTGGGTGGCGTCCGAGCAGTGGCATCCGGATCAGCGCGGCATGGTCTTGCCGGATGGCAGCTTCCAGCTGGAGGTGCCCTATAGCATTGAGACCGAACTGGTGATGGATATCCTGCGCCATATGCCCGAGGTTGAGGTCATCGGCCCGCCGGCATTACGCAAGAAAGTGCATGACAAGTTGGCAACGGCACTGGCCGTGCACGCCGGCTCGGCTTGAGGCTTGAATTGAACTGCCGAGCTGCAACCCTCTGGCTGCTTCGGCTGGGCGGGTTGCTGTGCCTGGTATTTGGCCAGTGTGGCACAGTACTGGCGCAGGAAATCGAAGCGCGCCTCTACTCCAATGCCCCTATCGATTACAACTTTCTTGGCATTGGCTTTACGCAGGTGACGACCGGTAAGTTCCAGATGAATACGGAGAGTCTGGCGTACAACCGGACCTTTGATATTTTCGGGCAATCCGGCAAGGTCAATGTGATTCTGCCCTATGCCCAATTGCATGGCCAGACAACAGTCGGTAGCCAGGTGATTTCCGGTTCGTCGGTGGGGTTGACCGACCCGATCATTCGTCTGGCGGCCAACCTGTATGGGGCTCCGGCGCTGACGGTTGATGAATTCAAGCACTACCAGCAAGATCTGATTATCGGAGCCAATCTTTCCGCTCTGGTACCCTGGGGAGAATACAACAGCAACCAGTTGTTTAACGTGGGGGCCAACCGAACCTTCCTGCAGCCGGGGCTGGGGGTCTCGAAAGCCCATGGGCCATGGCGTTACGAGTTGTCAGGAGATGCGACCTTTTTCTCGGACAACAAGAATTTTTACGGCGGTAATGATTTATCGCAGAAACCGATCTACTCTGGCACCGGGCATCTGATTTATTACTTTCCATCCACCGCCTGGCTATCGACCGACGTGACCTATTACTCGGGTGGCCAGACCTTTATAAACGGCCAGCAGACGAATAACAATCAGGAGAACTGGCTCTTTGGTGCGACCTTGTCCATGCCGGTGAACAAACACAACGCGGTGAAATTTCATCTCACCGAGGGTGCCTTCTTCAGTCAGGGACAGTACTACACCATGTACGGGGTCATGTGGCAATACCGCTGGGGTGATGGCCCCTAGCGGTATCTTGTCCGTCAGGTGTTGCTGAATAACTTCACCGTCTAACTCCAACACCAAACGTAAAACACCGTGAGCCGCAGGGTGCTGCGGACCAAAGTTAAGTGTGTAAT
>JALRGK010000084.1 GCA_023253415.1 Rhodocyclaceae bacterium | reverse complement strand
GCCAAATTTATCTGTGAAAAATTCGGTATTCCGCAAATTTCGACCGGCGATATGCTCCGTGCCCAGGTGAAGGCCGGCACCGAACTGGGACTCGAAGCTAAAAAGCACATGGACTCGGGTGGTCTGGTGCCGGATGCCGTGATTATCGGCATGGTGAAAGAGCGTCTGAAAGAAGCCGATTGCAAAAACGGTTACCTGTTCGACGGCTTCCCGCGCACCATTCCTCAGGCAGAAGCCATGAAGGACGCTGGTGTACCGCTGGATGTCGTGCTGGAAATCGATGTGCCCGATCAGGACATCATCGATCGTATGGCCGGCCGCCGTGTGCATTTGTCATCAGGTCGCACCTATCACATCAAGTACAACCCGCCCAAAGTTGCTGGTAAGGACGATGAAACCGGTGAAGATCTGATCCAGCGCGATGACGACAAGGAAGAAACTGTTCGCAAACGTCTGGAGATCTATCACAGCCAGACCAAGCCGCTGGTCACCTTTTACACCAACTGGAAGAACGGTGGCGACGCTGCCGCACCAAAGGTTGAGAAGGTTGCCGGTGTTGGCAGCGTAGACGAGATCACCACACGCGTGCTCGGCGCACTGAAGTAATTCGATCTAGTACGCCAGGTCGGGCGCCCGGTTGGCACTGCCAACTTGGCGCCCGATCTGTTTTAATGGCGTATGAGAAACGCACTATATTTTCAGTCGGGTGGTGTCACTGCTGTCATTGGCGCTACGGCTGCGGCACTGATCGCAGCCCACAAAGCACAGGGGAGCGGGCGGCTGTTTGCGGCCGAGCATGGCCTGGCCGGTGTTGTCGAAAGCCGTTTGTTTGACGCCACGGCATTGCCGGAGGCTATGCGTCTCGCGCTGAGCCACATTCCCGGAGGTGGGCTCGGCTCAGGCCGCACACTCCTACAAGCTTTTGACGATAATCCCGGGCAATGGGCGCGGGTTCGGGATGTTTTAGTCGCTCACCAAATCGGCACGATCTATGTCAATGGTGGTAATGGTTCGATGGATACCGCTGCGAAGCTGGTAGAGCTCGGACAGCGACTTGAACTGCCGCTACAGGTGATTGGTCTGCCCAAAACAATCGATAACGATCTCGAAGGTACCGACACCTCACCGGGGTTTGGTTCGGCACTCAAGTACCTAGCGGTATCGCTGATGGAAGCAGCCCGGGATCACTGTGCCATGGCCACGAAACCCAGTGTGTTCATCCTCGAAGTCATGGGGCGCCACACGGGTTGGCTCGCAAGTTGCGGTGCCATTGCCCGTTTGCCGGAACAAATGGTCGCTCCGTTAATGCTGTTCCCGGAAGTCGTCTTTGAACCAGATCGATTTATCGAAGCCGTGCAGCATTCTTTTTCACGACATAACGCTTGCGTATGTGTGGTTTCAGAAGGTATTCGCACGGCAGATGGTCGTTTCTACGCCCAGCAAAATGCGTCTGGCCGATATGGTTATGAACAGCTCGGTGGCGCCGGTTTTGCAGTGGCCGAATTGTTGCGTCACACGCTGTCAGTCAAGGTCCATGTCGCCGTGCCGGATTACCTGCAACGGGCGGCGCGTCATGTGGCGAGCGCAACCGATGTTGCCCAGGCCGAAGCCGTAGCGTTCCATGCGGTCCAGTTGGCGGCACAGGGAATCAGCGGGGTGATGGTCAACATTGTCCGAGACAGCAACGCCCCTTATGCCTGGCATTGCGGTGCGATACCGCTGGCGGATATTGCCAATCGAGAACGTGCATTTCCGCAAGGTTGGATCAATCAACAGACCTATGGTGTCACTGAAGAGGCAGTGAGTTATCTTAAGCCGCTCATTCAAGGTGAACCGAGTCAGCCCTGGCGAGATGGCCTACCGGATTATCCCTGGGTGCAATGGCCCAAGGTTTAAACGGACCAGCCGTTTTTTTTCCGTTAAGCCTGTTGTGATATATAGACAATTCAAAAATACCTAAATTGAACTGCCATGTCTGAAAGCAAATCTTCGAAGCAGGGCTTCTCGACCCGAGCCATTCATCACGCCTATGACGCGTATGCGGGCTACGGTTCGTTGAATCCGCCGGTGTACATGAGTTCGACCTATACGTTTCCCACCATTGCGGATGGTGCAGCTCGCTTTGCCGGTGAACAGGCGGGTTACGTGTATTCCCGCGTTGGTAATCCGACCACGGTATTGCTGGAAGAGCGTCTGGCGAATCTTGAAGGTGGAGAAGCGGCGTTGGTGACCGCATCAGGGCAGGGGGCAACGACTTCTCTGCTCTGGACCTTGTTACAGCCAGGCGATGAAATTATTGCGGACAAAACCCTCTATGGTTGTACCTATGCCTATTTTCACAAAGGCCTGGAAAAGTTCGGGGTAAAAGTCCGTCATGCCGATCTGACTGACACGGCAGTGATAGAGCAGATGATCTCGCCCGCCACCCGCATGATTTTTTTCGAATCGCCAGCCAATCCGAATATGCGTTTAGTCGATATAGCTGCGGTTTCGGCGATTGCCCGCAAGCACAACATCTGGACAGTGATCGACAATACCTACTGTACGCCTTATCTTCAGCGACCCATTGAATTGGGTGCGGATTTCGTTATCCATTCGGCGACCAAGTATCTGGGAGGGCATGGCGACTTGCTGGCCGGTGCCATTGTCGGACCCAAAGCCATTCTCGACGAAGTGCGTGGTGTAGGCATCAAAGACCTGACGGGTGCCGTTCTGTCATCACAGGATGCTTTTCTAGTCCTGCGTGGTCTGAAGACGTTGTCGCTTCGTATGCAGCGTCACTCTGCATCGGCACAGACGCTGGCGGAGTCTCTTGAAGCCCACCCCAAAGTCGCGGTTGTGCATTACCCCGGACTGAAGTCATTCAGGCAATACAAACTGGCTCAACGACAGATGGCATTGCCGGGCGGGATGATTGCCTTCGAGCTTAAGGCCGGTATGGATGCCGGCATCCGATTTATGGATCAGCTAAAGCTTTTTACCCGGGCCGTTAGTCTGGGGGACGCCGAGAGCCTGGCGCAGCATCCGGCCAGTATGACGCATGCGGTATACAGCCCTGAAGAACGTGCCGCTCATGGGATCAGCGATGGCTTAATCCGATTGTCCGTAGGCCTCGAGGATGTCGAGGACCTGTTGGGCGATCTGGACCAGGCGCTGATGAGCGCCTGATCGTCTGCCTTAAAGTGCGTTGACCGGGATCTTCAGATAGACCGTGCCGTTCGACTCTGCTGGCGGGAGGTTGCCGGCACGAATGTTGACTTGCACTGCGGGCAGAATCAAGACAGGCATAGCTAGTCCGGCGTCCCGTTGTGTACGCATAGCCACGTAAGCATCTTCATCAATGCCATCATGCACATGAATGTTTTGGGCGCGCTCGTCGGCGACAGTGGTCTCATAGCAGACGTCCCGGCCAGCGGGAGGATAATCGTGACACATGAACAGCCGTGTTTCTGGCGGCAGACTCAGGAGTTTCTTGATCGAGCGATAGAGTTGCCGCGCGTCCCCACCTGGGAAATCACAACGGGCTGTGCCGACATCGGGCATGGCTATCGTATCGCCTACGAAAACGGCATCACCGATCTTGTAGGCGGTACAGGCTGGCGTATGGCCGGGTAGAAAGATGACCTCGCCTTCGAGATTGCCAATACTGAAACGCTGGTTATCGGTAAAGAGCGTGTCGAATTGACTGCCATCGACCGCAAATTCGGGTTCGAGATTGAAAACATTTTTGAAAACCTGCTGTACCGTGCGGATGTGTTCACCAATGCCGATCTGGCCACCGAGCTGCTTTTGCAGGTAGGGTGCGGCGGTTAGATGGTCGGCGTGGGCGTGCGTTTCCAAGATCCATGTAACACGTAGATCCTGCGCCCGGACAAATGATATTAATTCATCCGCCGATCGTGTCGTAGTTCGACCCGATTTCGGATCATAGTCGAGTACGGAATCGATAATGGCGCATGCTGAACCGGGTTTCTCGTACACTACATAGCTAACAGTCCAGGTGTCTTTGTCAAAGAAGGCTTTTACCAGTGGGGACATGAATATTCTCGGCGAAAACAAGATATATTTAGTGTATATGATATGCGTGTGCTTGTAAGCATGTTAATAACGATAACAAAGGATTAACAGACGTGGATGTCGTTCAGTGGGTTCCGGCAGCCTTGGGATTGCTAGTGGGTTTTCTGTTGGCGCTCACGGGCGCTGGTGGAGCTATTCTCTCGGTGCCGCTTTTGGTCTTTGGTGTCGGACTCGGTCTGGCGGAAGCGGCCCCCATTGCCCTGCTGGCGGTGTGTATGTCAGCGGCAGTCGGTGCCTTGCTGGGGCTTCGGGAAAAGATCCTGCGCTACAAGGCTGCGATGGTGATGTCGGCAACCGGTTTGCTGCTTTCCCCAGTGGGGCTCTGGTTGGCCACGCAGGTGCCGAATCGGCCCTTATCTGCGTTGTTTGCACTGGTGTTGTTCTATGTCTGCACGACGATGTTTATCAAGGCGCGGCGCGAGCTGCTGGGCCTGCCTGTAGATCAGTCGGCTGGCCCGCCTTGTTTGCTGGATGAGCGCCGGGGCAAACTCACCTGGACGCTTCCCTGCTTCAGATCCATGGTCGTAGCGGGTGGCTTGGCTGGCTTCCTGTCCGGGTTGCTGGGAGTGGGAGGTGGCTTTGTGATTGTGCCCGCATTGAAGCAGGTGACCAATCTACCGGCAAAAGCCATCGTAGCGACCTCGTTGGGCGTGATTACTTGTGTATCGATGGGGGGCGCTGTGACGGCTGCCGCCGTTGGGCGTATGCAATGGGACGTGGCGCTGCCATTTGCGCTGGGGTCACTCATCGGGATGTTGGTTGGTCGCCAGGTAGCGCATTATCTGAGCGGGCCACGGGTGCAGCAGGTTTTCGCCATATTTGCAGCCATGGTCGCTACGGTCATGCTGGCTAAAGCCATCTTGGGTTTTTAATCGATCAGCAGTGAGAGACTCAAAACCATACCAAAAAGCAGCGTCGTCATAATCGTCAGAGGGATAATGCGTGACAGCATCGTGCGATCGGTAGGCGATTTATGCAATTTCGCCACGCTGTAAATGGCCGGGAAAATCACGATGAGGCTAGCGAGGGCTGCGTGGGGTAACTGATGCAGCACCATACCCAGGCAAACGGCAGTGATGGCTAACACATAAAGCAATGCACAGCCCACAGGGGCAAAGCTATAGCCCAAACGCACTATAAGAGTTTTCTTACCACTACCTGCATCGGCTTTGCAGTCCGGAATCTGATTGATAAAGAGGACATTGGCAACGAGGAGTGCGTAGGCTGTGCCGGCTATCAAGGGGGTGCCGCTCAGACTATTGCGCTGGACGTAGTCAGATCCCATAACAACCGCTAGCCAAGCGAGCGTGATCGTCAATTCGCCCATGCCGCGACTCTGTAATTTGAACGGTTGCGCAGAATAGGCCCAGCCTGCAGTCAGGCCGCAGAGACCAATCAGGAGTAGGGCGTGCCCACTATGACTGATCAGATACAAACCCGCTGGAATCACAAGTGCCAGTAACCCGTAGCCCAGTAGTGCGGTCTGGCGCTGCGTGAGACGACCCTCCTGGATGAAGCGGCTACCTCCCGTAAACGGGTAGATCCGCTCTGTATTTGCTGCGTCACAGCCACTGATTGCATCGTAATAGTCATTGATAACATTGGCCCCGGCATGGGCAACCAGCGCAAAGACGAGGGTGAGTGCCGCCAATCCGGATGAGCGGAAAACGCCATCGGCAGCAGCCGTGCAGAGACCGAGGATGACGCCCACCAAGGTGACGGAAAGAAAAGCCGGTCTCGTCGCTGCCAGGAGTGTGGCAAAGCGCATGGTCTTCAAATGACCTACTCAAAGACGGCGAGGGTCAGGCGGACTACCAACCGTGGTTTTGTGCACAAAGATCGCGCGTGAGATTTCTGTCACCCAGACAATCCCATCACCCAGTTGACCGGTTTGGGCGACTTCCGTGATGCATTCGACAATGCGGTCGGCAATCTCATCCGGGCAGACAATTTCGATGCGTACCTTACGCGTGAAATCGGTCAACTCATCCTTGATGGAAACCGGCGGGCCGTGGCGGGATGGTGCCGAGCACCCCTCGGCCTGAGAGATCGTCATCCCCGGAAAGTCTGGCATGCTCAGTAGTGATTTACGGAGTTGCGGCAGCTTATTGGGGCGGATGATGGCTTTGATTTCTTTCATGATGCGGTAATTCGATCAGGTCAGGCTTCTACGGATTTTTCTTCGAAGTAAGGATACAGTACTGGCAGTACCAATAGGGTTAATGCAGTCGAAGAAAGTAGACCGGAAATCACCACCACCGCCAGAGGGCGTGTTACTTCCGAGCCGGGGCCGCTGGAGAACAGCATCGGGATCAAGGCGAGCAGAGCCACGCTGGCCGTCATCATCACTGGCCTGAAACGATGTTCACAGCCTTCGAAGACGGCTTCTCGGGTAGACCAGCCTTCGTCCCGCAATTGGCGGATAAAGGACACAAGAACAACCCCATTCAAGACAGCGATGCCCCACAGGTTGATAAACCCCACAGCCGCCGGGACCGACAGATATTCCCCCGAGAGCAATAGTCCGAAAATACCGCCGATCGATGCGAAAGGCAGCACCAGAATAATGAGCGAGGCCATCCGCAAGGAATTAAATAGAATGAACAGCAGGAAGAAAATAGCAGCAATGGTCAGAGGAATAATGATCATCAGTCGTGCCATGGCGCGCTGCATGTTCTCGAACTGACCACCCCAATCCAGGGTATATCCCTGTGGAATCGTGAGCTGCTGGGCAATCCGTTTCTGGGCCTCGTTGACGAAACCACCCAGATCGCGATCCTGCACGTTCACACCGACTACGAGTCGGCGTTTGCCAGCTTCCCGCGAGATCTGTGAGGGGCCGTCGACAAGTTCAACATGCGCAATATCTTTGAGTGGAATCAGGGCGCCGCCCGGTGCTTTTAAAATGATATTTTCAAAAGCCTCGGGGGTCTCACGGTAGACTTTCGGGTAGCGCAGCACCAGCGGGAATCGACGCTCGCCCTCGTAAATCTGCGTGGCCTCACGCCCACCATTGGCAATCTCGATGACGTTATTGACATCCTCAACGTTGAGTCCATAACGGGCGATGGCTTCCCGATCAATGTTCAGCGTCAGATAGTTCTGCCCGGTGACCTGCTCGATACGCAAATCCGTGGCGCCTTCCATGTTCGCGAGAACGCGTCCGATCTGGCTGCCGAGTTTGCGTAGTTCCTGGATGTCATCGCCAAAAATTTTCACGGCGACTTGAGAGCGAACACCGGAAACCATTTCATCCACGCGGGCAGCAATCGGTTGAGAGATGGCCGTTTCTACGCCCGGAAGTGCTTTGAGCGCATCGCGCACGCGATCTTCAATGTCAGTCTGGGAAAGTTTCCGCTGGCCACTGGGTTTGAGCGAGACAATCGGGTCTGATTCATTCGGTTGTCCTGGGTCTGCCGGCGATTCGCCGCGACCTAGTCTCGACACTGCCGATTTCACACCGGGGATGGCGGCGATCCGCTTTAATGCCTCGAATTCCATTTTGACCGATTCATCCAGCGAGATATTGGCCTGGCGCACGATGACTGGTGTGATGGCACCTTCCTTCATGATCGGGATAAAAGATTTACCGAGCAGGGGAAAGACCAGAAAGCTGAAGAGTAGGGCGATACCTGCGTAGAAAATCACGCGCTGTGGGTTGCTGATCGACCAACTGAGTGCTTTGAGATAGGGGGCTTTGATACGGGCCACAAAGGGCGTGTCGTGATCGGCGCCTCCCTTCAGGATGTACGAGCAGAGTACCGGTGAGAGGGTGAACGACAGGATCAGAGAGAGGGCCAGCGCAATCGCAATGGTCAATGCCAGTGGGGCAAACATTTTGCCCTCCATGCCTTCCAGCGATAACAGGGGCATAAAGACCAGAATGATGATGCCAACGCCGAACAGCACCGGTTTGCCGACTTCGGTTGCGGAATCCAGAATAATTCTCAGCCGAGATACGCCTTCATCTGCGCGCTGTCCCAGACGTGCAAAGGTATTTTCCACAACGACCACCGAGCCATCGACCATGATGCCGATCGCAATGGCGAGGCCGCCGAGCGACATCAGGTTAGCGGATAAGCCATAGTGGTTCATGACCATGAAGGTGAGGAGGGGGGTCAGCAGTAACGTTGCTGTCACAATGACCGATGAGCGGGCATCTCCCAGATACACATAGAGGACGATGATGACGAGCAAGACACCTTCGAGTAGCACCTTGGCCACATTCGACAATGCCGCATCGACCAGATCTGTTCTGTCGTAGAAAGGAACGATCTTTAAACCTTCCGGGAGTAGATGTCGTTGGTTGATCTCG
Organism: Rhodocyclaceae bacterium; assembly: GCA_023253415.1. Classification (GTDB taxonomy): domain Bacteria; phylum Pseudomonadota; class Gammaproteobacteria; order Burkholderiales; family Rhodocyclaceae; genus Fluviibacter. The sequence continues at coordinate 6,294 of JALRGK010000084.1, read as the reverse complement.
GCAACCTTGGCTTTAATGGCACCCACCACACGGCGGGCGTTTTCACCCCGTTGCATCTGAATAATGCCGGCCACCGATTCGGTGACCCCATCTTTGACGACCGCACCCTGACGAATTTCGGTGCCCATGCGGACAGAGGCGACATTACGTACGAAGACAGGTGTGCCATTGACCTCTTTGAGCACAATGTTGCCGATATCGTCGAGATCTTTGATGAGGCCAACACCACGAATGAGATAACGCTCTTCATACACGGGCATCTGGCCGCCGCCGGTGTTGGCGTTATTACGGGCGAGTGCGCTGTATACGTCCTGGATCGTTAGGTTGTAATGGTGTAAGCGCTCTGGATTGGCAGAGACCTGATACTCACGGGCGTAACCGCCCATCGTATTGATTTCGGCCACACCAGGCACGCTGCGTAACATGGGTCGGACGATCCAGTCTTGCACGATACGCCGTTCAGTAAGCTCTTCGACTGAAAGTGCTCGTTTGCCGTCAGCGGGGTGCTCGATGGTGTACTGGTAGACCTCCCCAAGCCCGGTAGACACTGGTCCTAGCACCGGGGTGACACCGGGTGGCATGCGGCCCATGACCTCAATCAGGCGCTCGAGGACCATCTGCCGGGCAAAGTAGATGTCGGTTTTATCCGTAAAAACCAGGGTGATTACCGCAATGCCATTGCGATTCAGGGAGCGCATATCGGTCAGTCCGGGTAAACCGGTCATGGCGATTTCTATCGGGACGGTGACAAAGCGCTCAACTTCTTCCGGGGAGCGACCGGGAACCTCGGCAGCAATTTGCACCTGAACGTTGGTGACGTCAGGGAACGCATCTACCGAGAGACGGTTAATAGCGAGCAACCCGGCAACGAAAAGGGCTATGGCCAGCACGACGACGACGATGCGTTGTCCCAGTGCGGCACGGACGATGGGTTGGATCATGGGCGGTCTATCTGCTGTAAATTAGCCGCCCGAGAGCCGCTTCTTGCGCTCGGTGTTCAGATGGTAGGCCTGTTGGGTCACGATAAGCGTGCCAGCTTCAAGGCCGGACAGAACAGGGCGAACACCGTTGGTTTCGGGCCCGAGTTTGACCACGGTGAGTTTGTAGTGATTGTCACCCAACGCAATAAAGACATGGTCGTAACCATCTTCACGCACAACAGCGGTCGCCGGAACCACCGGCCTTTCGGTGGGCTTGCCGGAGATCAGTAAAGTCGCCAGCATGCCGGGTTTGATCATGCGATCTTTATTAACCAGGACGGTACGCGCCGGAATCGTCCGCGTTTCATTGCTGACGAGTTCACCCACATAGACGAGCTTGCCTTCGAAATTCTGGTTGGCAAGCGCAGGAATCTCAATCCGCATGGGTTGTTCAATCGCCAGTAACGAGGCCTCCTGCTCAGGTACCTGCGCAGTAACCCAGACCTCCGACAGATCAGCAACCGTGAACAGGGCATCAGAGGGTTGCACGACCTGGCCTAGAACGATTTTGCGTTCAACCACGGTGCCATCTAGGCTGGATGTGACAGCTGCTATGGAATTCACATTGCCGGTTTTACCCAGCGCTTCGATCTGTTCCGGGAGCATGCCCAGAACGCGCAATTGATCAGCCATCGCACGGCGTTCCGCGGCTGTGGTTTCTGCTTCACTCTGCCGTCGCTGCAGATCTGCCTTGGCAATAACGTCTTCTTTATAAAGAATTTTGGCCCGATCAAAGGCGCGGGCTGCAAGCTCGTTGGCGGCACGGGCCTTCAGGTAGGCCAGTTGTGTTTGTCCCAGTTCGGTAGAGTTGATCCTTGCAAGCACCGTGCCTCGATCAATTTCCTGGCCGGGCATAGCGAGAATTTCCGTCACGCGTCCGGTCACGGTCGCACCAATCCGTGCAACACGCTGTTCGTCAAACTCGACCTTCCCGCTGACTCGAAGTGTTTCCGAAAACGGCATGACCTCCACCGGTTTGACATCGACGATCCACTGCGGGCTATTCGGTTCCATCAGATCCTGGCTCAAGTCGATAATGTCCGGGTCGTGAACAACGGCTTCGTCCGGAGATTGGTGACGATCCGGTATCAGTACGGTGAATGCGATAAGGGTAGCGACACACCAGAACAGTAGGCTATGCCGACGAGATGCCGGAAGTGTGCGCCAACGATTCACCTGATGCGGTGCCAGGCGCTCCAGCAGATTGAGTAAGGGATGCCAGAGCCAGTCCCGTGTGCGGATCCAGAGGCCTGTCGCTATGGGTAATACCAGCGGCTTCAGGTTGTTCCACAAGGGGTCGACCCACTTGGCCCGCTGTGGCGCCAGAATATGTGCCAGATGTGTTTTTTCCTGGCGGTAAGTTCTGCGAACACGTCGTATCAACGGTTCTGCAATCACCAGAAATCGCTCGATCAGCGCAAGAAATTGATGTTTGAGGCGTGCCAGGCGCTGCTGAAATGGGCTGGAAGAAGGTGGGGGTGTCATGCGAAGAGAAATCTGGCTCAGAAATCGGGGAGTTGGGATGCGCTATTGGCAGTGCCTGCAATAGGCTTCTCAGGCGGTTGGTGTGATATTGAGCGTAACCGGTCGATTTCTACCGAAACGGTTGCCAGATCAAATCGTGCCGCAATCAATTCATTACGTGCTGCACGGTAGGTTCGCTGTGCATCGAGCCATTCAAGAATGCCCCGTTCACCATAGCGGTAAGCCGATTCAGCGATACGTTGTGCGGCCGCAGCCTGTGAAAGCAGCTCCGTTTCGAGCACGCGAACCTGATTGCTGGCGATCTGGTAAAGCTGATAGGTGGCTTCCAGAGACTCTCCGAAACTCAGTCGTTGCGCATTGAGCTGGTGACGACTGCTTGATACTTCTGCCTTCGCTTTGGAAATCTGACCACTGCGCCAGTCCCAGAGTGGGATCGTCATGACAACGCCGCCGCGTGAATATTGTTGCGTTGGGTCCACCTCGCGCTCGGCGATGAGCGCGATCTTGGGCAAACGCATTGACTTTTCCATACTGAGCCTGTGTTCGGCTGCCCTTTGTTCGGCTTCGGTTTTCATCAACACGGGGTTTCTGGCCAGAAGTTCTGCCTTCAGTTTTTCTTTGGCAGGCAACTGAATTGAATTGGGTAGTGTCCCTTCGACGGTCCAGCCCTCCGGCAGCGGGTGCCCAACAGCCAGCCGAAGATTCGCGCGCGCCTGCTCGACGCGCAATCGGGCCGCGTCTCTGTTTTTGCGTGCGTTGAGCATTTCGGTATCTGCACGGATCAGATCAAACTTGGGCGATTCACCAACCTGATGGCGCAGTGCAATCCGGTCACGGATCTGTTGTGTCAACGCCAGATCCTCTTCGGTGACGGTTGCTTCTGCAAGGCGACGGAGGAGCTCGTAATAGGCCAGCTTGATACGGGCGACCGTGTCATCTTCAAAACTTTGTCGGCTGGCATCGGTAGCCTTCACGATTTCATCGGCGGCATCAATCCGTGCGCTGCGGACCATCGGAATCTCGATGGGTTGAGCCATGGTGATGTTGTAAACCTGGCCCGAAATCGGCGTGAGGGAGTTACGTTCTTTGCTTCGGCCTAATTGGCCACCGATATCGGGGTTCGGGTAGGCGCGGGCGATTGTGGCATCCCCTTTGGCAGCGGCAACCTGTTCCCGGGACGCTAAAACATAGGCATTTTCGTTGAGGCCAATGCCAATGAGCTGGTCGAGATTGAATGCTGGGCCAGCAAAAGATGGATCCGTCAGGCAGCAAGCCGCCACTAGCCCTGCCAGCAGCTGTTGGCAGGGGCTCAACATATGCCTTAGCCGGCGGGGCAAGCATTTGGCAGATGGGGTTGCTGAAGCAGATCTTACGAGCATGATTCGCAGCTTAAAGTGTTAGCCTTAAGCCCACATTAAAGACACAAAACATGAAGCAATCTTTGTGCCGAATTCTGTCACGGTTGTTCTGTTTAGGCCTAAATCTCAGATCGACGGGTCGTTCTGCGTGTCAGTGATGGCCTCATTCAGCGAGGCAATCACTTTGTCGATGCGTTTACCGTCCATATCCACCACTTCAAAGCGCCAGCAATCCCAGTCGACTGCTTCACCGGCGCTGGGGATTCGGCCCATCAGCAACATCAGCATGCCGGACAGGGTGTTGTAACGACCTTTATCCTCTTCCGGTAGTTGCTTCAGTTTGAGACAGTCCTTCAATTCCGGCACAGGGATAATGCCATCCAGTAGCCAGGATCCGTCCTGGCGCGGTATGGCCCAGGCATCTTCGTGATCATCCGGTTTAAACTCCCCGGCAATCGCTTCAATCAAATCCTGCAGGGTGATGATGCCCTGGATTTCACCGTATTCGTCAATGACAAAGGCCATCTGGACGCCAGAGGATTTGAAGTGCTCCAGCAGTTCCATGCCGGTCAGCGATTCAGGCACGAAAACGGCGGGCTGCAGATCGGTGCGAAAATCCGGGTTTTCACCACGCAGGGTTTGGGCCAGAAGGACCTTGGCATTAATGATGCCCAGTACTTCGTCAAAACCCCCTTTGCATACAGGAAAGCGGGAGTGCTCGGACGCTTGAATGCGTTGCAGATTTTCGTTCAGCGGCTCATCGACATCCAGGTAGATGATGTCGCTTTTCGGAACCATCAGCGAGGTAATCTGGCGGTCATCCAGGCGAAACACGTTGCGCACCATCTGGTGCTCGCTGTGTTCGATAATGCCCGCATCCGAGCCTTCTTCCAAAAGCGCGTGAATTTCTTCTTCCGTGACGACCTGATTGACCGAATGACGAATCCCGAACAGGCGCAGCAGCAATTGTGTAGAACCGGACAATAGTCGCACCAGGGGCCGGGCGACGTGGGCCAGCGTTAGCATGGGTCGGGCGACAAGTCGGGCAATGGGCTCAGGGTTCGATTGACCAATGCGTTTGGGGACTAATTCCCCGAGCACGATACTGGCGTAGGTGATAATGACAACGATCAGGGTTGAAGCCAGCCAGCCAGATGTGCTGTCGCTGACGCCCAGTTGTTCGAGCCAGATAGCCACTGGGGCGGACAGGGCCGATTCGGCCACGACCCCGTTCAAGATGCCAATCGTTGTAATCCCTACCTGAACGGTTGATAAAAACCGGTTCGGGTCTTCACCGAGTTCCAGGGCGGCCGCCGCCTGACGGTCGCCAGATTCCACCATTTTCTGTAGTTTGCTGCGTCTTGCAGTGAGCAGAGCCACTTCGGCCATGGCAAAAAGCGCGTTAACAGCAATTAATGCCACAAGAATGGCAACGTCCATGAATCGTCTCGGGAGTTATCGAACTGCCATTGTACGTCAGCGAGCCTCGCGCACGGCTTTGTGATACTCGGCGCGAATTTTCTTCAGGTCAACAGATGGCTCGGGTAGCCTGGGTGTCATGGCCTCCAGCGTCTCTAGCACAATGCGGGCGACCGCATAGTTTCGATACCACTTATGGTCGGCAGGAATGACATACCAGGGGGCTTTGTCTGTGTCAGTCTTTTTTAGCGCCACTGCGTACGCTTCCTGATAGTCATCCCAATACTGTCGTTCGGTGTAGTCAGCGGTGCTGATTTTCCAGTGCTTGGAAGGATCATCAAGCCGAGCAGCAAAACGGGCCAATTGTTCCTCCGGGCTGAGGTGGAGAAAAAATTTAATGACGCGGGTGTTATTTTGCGTGGTGAGCAGGGATTCGAACTGATTGATCTGATCGTAGCGTAAAGCCAGCTGCCGTTTGGGGCACAGCTGGTGAACACGTGCTACCAGGACGTCTTCATAATGAGAACGGTTAAAGATCGCCACTTCTCCGCGTGCGGGTGCATGACGATGTATGCGCCATAAAAAATCATGGTGCATTTCAATGGGCGTGGGTTCTTTAAAACTGGTGACCGTACAACCTTGTGGATTCATCATTCCGAGCACGTGCCGGATCGTGCCATCTTTACCTGCAGCATCCAGTCCCTGCAGGACGATGAGTAGTCCCTGACGGTTTTCGGCATAGAGCCGGTACTGCAATGCCCGGATTTTTTGGGCAATGTTAACCGTGGCTTTAATCGCGGCACTTTCCGAGATGCCACCGGGCGTTTTGCGCGCATAGTCGCTGTCAATGCGGACAGACTTATTGCCCGCCCGCAGGGTTGCAGTAAGTGAAGCTATTACGCCCATGACCGCCTTGTCAGCGCAGCGATGGGTTCAGTGTGTAAGTACCTGTGATTGAAGCTTGTGCCAGGATGTGTGGTTTGAGCGCGACGAGTGCTTCGGTACCGGTGAACCTGCCGCTGATTGGCAGTTTGTCCACGTCCAGGGCGTAG
>JALRGK010000023.1 GCA_023253415.1 Rhodocyclaceae bacterium | reverse complement strand
GCCTTTATTGCTGTGGATTTTCGGCAAGATGGATCCGGTCACGTTCTTTAAAGGCACACGTGCTGCCTTGATTACTGCCTTTGCCACCAGTTCGAGTTCGGCCACCATGCCCTTGTCGATGAAATGCGCGCAGGAAAATTTAGGGGTACGTCCACATACTGCAGGCTTTGTGATTCCACTTGGTACACAGTTGAATATGGATGGCACAGCACTGTATGAAGCGGCAGCAGCATTATTTATTGCCAATTTAATGGGGCTGGATCTGAGTCTGGGGCAGCAACTGGTGGTCTGTGCAACTGCGATGATTGCATCCTTAGGTGCACCGGGAATTCCGAGTGCCGGTATGGTGACCATGATTATGGTCTTGCAATCGGTTGGTTTACCTGCCGAGGCGATTGCCATTCTTTTACCGATCGACCGTTTACTGGATACCGTACGTACAGTGGTGAATGTTCAGGGAGATATGATGATCAGCGTGGTGGTGGACCGGCATACGCGTGAACCCGATCTTCAAGCTACAGATAGCTAAAACATTTAAAAAAATAAAAAAAAGCAGGTATTTGACCTGCTTTTTTATTTGTACGTTGAGTTTTAATAAATCAAGAATGATCACAGATCATTTAGGTGACATGGTCTTAATCCGCTGAACGCTTATTCTGATTTAGCTCATCTGCCGCTTTAAGCTCGGATTGATCCTGCTCAAGCAATTCCAGCGGTTCTTCAGCTTCATTTAAATCATGAGTCGATACTTCAGCATGCTCAGAATCAGCTTCACTAAGCTCGAGCTCTTCAAGCGGTTCATCAGATTCATTCAAATCATGCGCTGATGCTTCCGGAATGCTGTCCAGATCATATTCAGATGCTTGATCTAAGGTAAAGTTCAAACGGCCACCCATGACGCTGGCCAGTTCTTCTAAACCTTGTTTGTTCATGGAGGAAAACAGTTGAATCGAGAAATCCAGCTTCATCTTTTTCAATGCCGCTTTGACTTCCTGCAAGGCTTTGGATGCAGGACCACGGTTTAGTTTGTCAGATTTGGTCAATAACACATGCACGAACAACTGGCGGGAATAAGCCCATTCCAGCATCATTACATCAAAGTGTTGCAGGGGATGACGGATATCCATCAGCAATACCAGGCCTTGCAAGCTTTGACGGTGAATCAGGTAATTTTCCAGTTCTTTTTGCCAGACCAGTTTCATTTTTTCAGGCACAGCCGCATAACCATAACCGGGTAAGTCGACCAGACGCTGATCCGGATTACCCAGGCTGAAAAAGTTGATCATCTGGGTACGGCCAGGTTTTTTCGATGCACGTGCCAACTGTTTCTGGTTGGTCAAGGCATTAATCGCACTGGACTTACCCGCATTTGAGCGGCCGGCAAAAGCAATTTCATAGCCAGTATCTTCTACACAAAGACTGAGTTTGGGTGCACTCATTAAAAATTCGGCTTTGCGTAGCCAGTTGAGTGCGCGCACAGAATATTCAGTAATGGCAGAATCAACTTTTTTCTCGTAGCTGATCTTTTGCTTAGGCGCATGGGCTGTCTTACTGTTTTTGGATTTTCCTCTGCTGTGGTGCATAACTCAACTTCAATAAATGATCTACAATGAAACATTATAAAGGAAGTCGCACAGGCAAGCGAACTTTGCCGCAAGAATAAGTCACAAGACATGACCCGGAAGACTTTAAAGATTAATCAGGCCGATCGGAGAATTTGTACTGAAACGCGCATTTCGTGGCGTAATCACATCTTTAAGTACATATTGATCCAGACTGCTATAAAACTGTTCCACCGCATCATCTAAAATGCCTTTTAAACCACAGGTCGGACGGGCACATGAGTGCCCGAGCCAGTTGCAGTCGCATCCGCCAGCCGCCGGAGAAGCTGTTGACGGGTCTGTCGAGTTCGTCCGTTCTAAATCCCAGCCCTAGTATCAGTGCCTGAGCACGGGCCTGGGCATCGTGGGCACCCACATCGTTCAGGTGTGTGTAGGCGTAGGCCATGCGTTCACCATCACCACTGGCTTCGGCAGCTGCCACCTCGGCTTCCGCTTCCACGAGGCGGGTATCGCCTTCGATAACAAACCGGGTGGCGCTATCTTCAGTTTCTGGCATGTCCTGTGCAACCTGGGCCATGCGCCACTGCGGCGGGATGACAAAATCTCCCCGATCTTCGTGCAATGTGCCATTGAGCAGTGCAAAGAGTGTGGATTTGCCGGCACCGTTGCGGCCAACCAGACCAACGCGTTCGCCGGGGTTGACGGTGCAACTGGCGTCATCAATCAGTACCCGTGCGCCACGACGCAGGGTGATGTTCTTCAGAGTAATCATTCGGTGATACTAGGCCTTAACGGCAGAGAAAAGTGGCGCGACATTGCAATGGGCAGCTGAGGCATTCGGCCGTACAGAATTTATCGCCACGCAGTTCGGCATGCAGACCCCGCTTTCGACAATAAAGTTCTGCATCTTCTTTGACGTCCTCAACGCCGTGACGCCCGCTGGGAAACGCAAAGGTAATACTGTCCGGGGTCTGGTTCAGCACTCTGGGACCAGCACAGCCGGCCAAGAAGGAAATGCTGAACGCGGCACCAAGGGTGGCCAGGAATCGCTTCGAACAACGTTGCATGAGAGCCTTGCAGATAAATCCTTAGAATGGCGTAAGCTTAATGCATATCGTGGCCTCACGAACGATTCGCACAATGAGAGGAAAGTAAAGATGTTAAAAAAATCGGCTGTTTTGGGGGTGCTGGTGTCAGCGAGCCTGTCGTCTGGTTTTGTCCAGGCAGGATCTCTGGAGACCAATCTGGCGGGCCGTTTTCAGAAAGGGCATGAGTCCGAGATGGCTGTGACGGGGTTTGGTAATCAGGGCTTTAACTTCCGTTTGTCGGCCGGCAACATCACCCCGGGGGAGGGTTGTGCTAATGGACCGGCCAATTGCTTGAGCCTGTGGGGCTGGGCAACGCGGACCGATCAGCCGAACGAGTTTCTGTATGCCAACGAAAATGGCCAGTGCGTGTTTTATGTGCGTAATGAGCCGCAAGCGATAGTTGTGCACGGTCTCAAGGGCAATTGCGGCACGACGGAGCAGAACCGTCATGCATTGAAGGCGGTTGAAGGGGTATACACCCCACGCTAGCGTTGTTGCTGCTCGAGACGTGTGAGGTAGAAGCCAATCAGGAAGACGAGCGTAACGCAGAGCATGAGCCCGGCTACCATGCCGGGCCATCGGTAATAGGTCCACAGCGGACCGGAGGTGCTGCCCAGAAAGCTGCTACCCAGATAATAGCTTGAGAGGTAGAGCGCTGAAACCAGGCCGCGTCGTTCGCCAGCACGAAAACCGACCCAGCCACTGGCAATGGCGTGCGTAGCGAAGTAGCCAAAGGTAAAAATCGCCAGTCCGGTCACGATGATGCCAAGGTGTGCATCCAGCGTGGCAAGAACGCCAATTGCCATGGCGCTGATCATGGCGAGCATCATGCGTCCGCGACCGTAACGATCGGCCATATGGCCTGCCCAGGCGGAGGAGGCGCTGCCGACGGCATAAAGTAGGAAGACCGTACCAATGGCAGCTGGGCCGAGATCGTAGGGGGCTTCGCTGAGTCGGAAGCCCAGATAGTTATAAATGCTGACGAATGCGCCCATGATGAGGAAGGCCGTGGCAAACAGCCAGGGTAGGCCAGGGTCGGCATAAATGCGGCGGATATCCGTCCATAAGGCGCGGGGCGCTAGCGAGCGACTCTGAAAATGACGGGCGGGCGGTAGTAGGCGCCAGAACATCCAAGTACAGGCCATGCCGACTAATGCGAGAGCGGCCAGGCCGAAATGCCAGGAACTGTACTGGGTGACGAGGGCGGACAGAAATCGTCCGAACATGCCGCCCAGCGCATTACCTGCAATGTACATGCCCATGACACGGCCCCGGGCGGCCGGTGCGATTTCTTCACCCAGATAGGCCATGGCGGCCGCGGGTAGCGCAGCGATGCAAGCGCCAACGCCGGCCCGAGACAGAACCAGCCATTCAAAATCCGGGGCAAAGGCCGATGCCCAGGCAAACACGGTTGCGCCAAGCAATGCCGCTTTCATCAACGGGGCGCGGCCAAATTTGTCGGAGAGCATACTGAGGGGAATCAGCAGGCATGCCAGGGTCAATGTGCCAGCAGATACGGTCAGGCTGGCCATAGTTGGCGAGATGCTAAAGGCCTCGGTAAATTGCGGCAGAATCGGCTGCGTGCCGTAGAGCAGCGTAAAGCAGGCGAATCCCCCCAGAATCAGTGCCCAGTTGGCGCGCCGGAATTCGCGGGTGCCGGCTTGGAGTTCGGTGGGCTGAGACATGAGCAGAGGTGCGGCGATAAGAAGACGATAAGCGTTAGCACTATTGTTCTAGCAGCAGGATACCATTCGGTTATGGCGCGTTTCTATCCCGGACTTTTTGTATTCCTCTGGAGCACCGGTTTTATTGGTGCTAAATATGGTTTGCCGTATGCCGAGCCGCTCAGCTTTCTGCTAGTGCGATATGCCTTGGTGATGGTCTTGATGACACTGGTCGCCTGGCTGACCCGCGCGCGCTGGCCGGTTGGTCTACGACTGTGGTGTCACCTGGCAGTGGCTGGCTGCCTGATTCACGGTGTCTACCTGGGTGGTGTGTTTATTTCGATCAGCCAGGGGTTGCCGGCAGGCATTGTCAGCCTGGTCGTCGGGCTACAGCCATTGCTGACGGCGGTGCTGGCAACTTTATTTCTGGGTGAGACTGTGCGTGGGCGTCAATGGGTGGGATTGCTCCTTGGAATTGCCGGGACAGTGATGGTGCTATCGGGTCGAGCTGGAGGTGCCTTTTCATTCACCGGCATGGCGCCCGTGCTGCCGGCCCTGACTGCATTGTTGGGTATCACGCTGGGTACGCTCTATCAGAAGCGTTTCTGTCCGCACTTTGACTGGCGCACAGGTGCTGTCGTTCAGTTTCTGGCCGCAGCCTGCGTGACCTTACCGATTGCCTCTGTGGTTGAAGGCTTCCGGATCGATCTCACCGGAGAATTTATGTTTGCCCTGGGCTGGTTGGTATTGGTCTTGTCGGTCGGTGCAATCAGTCTGCTTAATTATCTGATTCGCCGTGGCAGCGCGGTCAACGTGGCTAGTCTGTTCTATCTGGTGCCACCGGTCACGGCGTTAATAGCCTGGGCGCTGTTTGGCGAAACGTTATCTCTGATAAGCCTTATCGGCTTGCTCGTGGCCGTTACCGGTGTTGCGCTGGTACGTCGCGTTTGAGTGCGCCCACCGTAAAGACGATCCAGCTCGAAATCAGGCAGAAGCCCCCGATGGGCGTTAACCAGTGCACGGGTGAGCTGCCTGCAAGGCTGGTCAGGTACAGATTGCCCGAGAATAGCAGTTGGCCCAGGAGCATCAGCACAGCGGCGATTTGCCAGAAGCGGTTTCCTGGCTGGCGGGTAAGCGCCAGTCCGATCAGGATCAGGCCCAGCGCATGCATCTGGTGCATGTCTAGTGCCGTCTGGAATAGCGGCTGCTTCCCAGAGGCAAGAAGTAAAGGGGCGAGCGCATGAGCACCTAGTGCATTCAGTGACACAGCGATGCATGCGCTTAAAGCACCGATAATGAGAGACCAACGTGATTGAGGCATTGCGCATTGGGTCGGTTAGAATTAAGTGTCATTGTCTCCCGTTATGCGCATATGCACCAGTCACCTGACCGCAACGTATTTGGCGAACCCTTGGTTCCTTGCTCATTTCAACCATTAACCGGATTCATGAGGGATGGTTGTTGTCGCGCGGAAAATTCGGATGTCGGGGCGCATCTGGTCTGTGCCGTTATGACGGCTGATTTTCTCGAGTTTAGTCAGCAACAGGGCAATGACCTCTCGACGCCTCGCCCACAGTGGCAGTTTCCGGGCCTGGCACCGGGTGACCAGTGGTGCCTGTGTCTGAGTCGATGGATCGAAGCGCATGAGGCCGGTTGCGCGCCGCTCGTGGTGCTGGAAAGCACGCACCGTCATGTACTTGACGATGTGAGTCTAGAAACACTTCAACAATATGATCACCGACCTAAAGGTATTAGTGGTTGAGTGAACACCGGCAAATATGCTCAAAGCATGTTTTGGCGGTAGACTAGGAAACCTAAAATTTCTGGAGACGATTATGTCTACATTTGATAACTCATCATTTGTGGCGGCGCAGAAGGCGGCCGTGGATACATTATTGTCCGTTGTGAACACGGCGTTGGCATCTGCGGAGCGTGTTGCAGCACTGAATCTGCACGCAGCCCGTGAGGCGGTAGAGGATATGGCACAGAACGGCAAGGCGGTGCTGTCTGTCAAAACACCTCAAGAAGCATTGTCTCTTTCGGGGCATCTGTCTCAACCCCAGGTAGAAAAGGGGATGGCATATACGCGCAGTGTTTATGAGATTACATCGGCTGCGCGTGAAGATGCTACGAATATTGTGGAGGCTCGCTTCGAAGCCTTCAAGGCACAGATGGCAGATCTGGCCGAGCAAATGTCCCATGTGGCGCCTGGCGGTTCGGATGTTGCTGTGGCAGCGATTAAGTCGGCAGTAAATTCGGCGAGTCAGGCTTTTGCTCAATTCAATGAATCCATGAACCAGATTAAAGAGCTGACTGAAAACAATGTGACAGCAGTTGGGAATGCGGCTGTCCAGGCGGTGGCAGCTTCTGCAACCGGACCTGCTGCTAAAGCAGACAAAGGCCGAAAGTAGTTAGGTGCATTAGCCAACCAAGGAGTAAAAACATAACGCCCCAATCGGGGCGTTATGTTTTTGTGGTTTGCAGACAGTGATTAGTCTGTTAAACCCGCAAAGAGTGCCGTGCTGAGATAGCGTTCGCCGAATGATGGAATGATGACGGCAATCAGCTTGCCTTCATTCTCCGGTCGCTTGGCCACTTCGATGGCAGCCCAAAGTGCGGCACCCGAAGAAATACCGACCAGCAGCCCTTCTTCCTGTGCGGCGCGGCGGGCGGTAGCAAAGGCATCTTCGTTTTTGACACGGATAACTTCATCAATGATTCCGGTATTTAAGACGGCCGGCACGAAACCAGCACCAATCCCCTGAATGGGGTGGGGTCCCTTTTCTCCACCCGATAGAACGGGCGAAGCATCCGGCTCTACAGCAATGGCTTTGAAATCGGGTTTTCGTGCCTTGATTGCTTCGGCAATACCGGTGATGGTGCCACCTGTGCCAACACCGGCAACCAGAATGTCGATTTCCCCATCCGTATCCCGCCAAAGCTCTTCCGCAGTCGTGTTACGGTGGATTTCCGGGTTTGATGGGTTCTTAAATTGTTGTGGCATGAAGTAGTTCGAATGCGCAGCGACCAACTCCTCGGCTTTCTTGATTGCGCCACCCATGCCTTCCGGGCCGGGCGTCAGGATCAGTTCAGCCCCGTAGCCACGCAACAGGGCGCGACGCTCTTTGGACATGGTTTCCGGCATAGTCAGAACCAGTTTGTAGCCGCGGGCGGCACAGACAAATGCCAAGGCAATACCTGTGTTACCGCTGGTGGGTTCGACAATCACGGTATCCGGTTTGATCAGGCCTGCCTTTTCGGCCGCGTTGATCATGGCCACACCAATCCGGTCTTTGACGCTGTGGGACGGGTTGAAGTACTCCAGCTTGGCAACGAGTTGGGCATGAACCCCTGCCGCTAATCGGTTGATACGGACGAGTGGGGTGTTACCAACCAGCGCAGTAATATCATTGGCGATACGCATGAGAACCTCGGTGTTGAATGGTTGAGCTATTAGATCAGGATTATCCGTAAACTTTGGGAATCATCCTATACCCATTGTTTATAAGCTTATGAGTTGCAGCAAATAAGCAAGGTAGGGTTGCTCTAGGCCGGTATAATTGCCAAACTGTTTGATAAGACTGGGGTTGGCTTCATGTGCGGCATTGTTGTTGCAGTAGCGCGTAAGACGATTGTTTCGGTATTGCTCGAAGGCCTGCGTAAGCTGGAATACCGGGGTTATGACTCCGCTGGCGTTGCCGTTCTCAATGGGGATGGCCTGGTCCGCGTTCGCTCCGCCGGTCGTGTGGCTGATCTGACCGCCGAAACCGAGAAACAGCACCTCACCGGTGAAACCGGCATTGCCCATACCCGCTGGGCCACACACGGTGCGCCCTGCGAGCGCAATGCCCACCCGCATATCTCCAACGGTCTCGCTGTCGTTCATAACGGCATCATCGAGAACCACGAAGCACTGCGGGCTGAACTTAAAGCCGCCGGTTACGAATTCACCTCCGACACCGACACCGAAGTCATTGCTCACCTGGTCCATCAGAATCTGGCCGGTTCCCCTGACCTTGTCTCCGCCGTCCGTGCCGCCTGCACCCGCCTGATTGGCGCCTACGCAATCGGCATCATCCAGCAGGACAACCCGCATACCGCCATCGTTGCCCGTGAAGGCTCGCCGCTCGTGCTGGGCCTCGCCGATGATGCCAACTATGCAGCCTCTGATACCGCAGCCTTACTGCAGGTTACCCGCCGCATGGTTTATCTGGAGAACGGCGATGTCGCCGTCCTCACCCCGGGTCGCATCGACATCACCCGTCAGGATGGCACCCCGGTCACCCGGGAAGAAACCGAATCCCAGCTTTCTGCTGATGCCGTCGAACTGGGTCCTTATGCCCACTACATGCAGAAGGAAATCTTCGAGCAGCCTGGCGCCGTCATCAACACCCGCGACATGCTGGGCAGCACCCAGACCGTCCAGGCCGGTTGGTTCGGTGCGAAGGCTGAAGATACCTTCA
>JALRGK010000254.1 GCA_023253415.1 Rhodocyclaceae bacterium | reverse complement strand
AAAGCGGTGGCGAAGCCTTACGTGTGAAACACGTGTTCGCTATTGATGAGGATCTGCCAGCCTAAAAGCTGGCTATAACGACCAGCGCCATGGAACGTAACTTCCCCGAGGCGCTGGCGCATACCCTCCGATTCGAGGGTGGGTGGGCCAACCACCCCAACGATCCCGGTGGTGCCACCATGAAAGGTGTCACCCACAAAACCTATGCCGACTATCTGGGTCGCGCCGTCAGTCATGACGAACTGCGCGCGATCCCCGATAATCATCTGGCCGACATCTATCGCAATCGTTACTGGAATGCCTGCCGTTGCGATGGTTTACCCGATGGGCTGGATCTGGCCGTGTTCGACACCGCCGTCAATACGGGGCCGGCACAGGCGGCACGGCTCTTGCAACGGATCGTCGGCGTCCCGGCCGATGGTGTCATAGGTCCCAAAACCATCGCCGCGGTGAATGATTACGTGGTGGCTCATGGCCTGCAGGAACTCATTGAGGCCTACACCGAAGCACGGCAGAATTTCTATCGCCTGCTGCCAACCTATGTGCACTTCGGTGAAGGTTGGCGCAAGCGGGCAGATGGTGTGGCAAAGGTGGCTAAAGACATCAGTCAAACACATCAACACGCCTGAAATGTCAAACGCCACCCGAAGGTGGCGTTTTTGCTGAACGGTTCTGAATTAAACGCAAGCACCATCCGCATTGGCCGAGTCGATTTTCTTGGCTGGCTTGATGAACTGCTCCTTCGAGACGCCTAGCCACATGACCAGCGGGCTGGCAACGAGCACTGACGAATAGATGCCGAACAGAATGCCGATGGTGAGTGCCAGAGCAAAGTAGTGCAGAGCATCACCGCCGAAAACTAGCATTGAGAGCACCATCATTTCAGTTGCGCCGTGGGTGATGATGGTGCGGGAGATGGTGCTGGTAATGGCGTGGTCGAGAATCTGTGGAGTGGTCATGCCGCGCTTCTTGCGGAAGGTTTCGCGTACGCGGTCAAAGACCACAACCGATTCGTTCACCGAGTAACCGAGAACAGCGAGAACAGCAGCCAGCACGGGCAGAGAGAACTCCCACTGGAAGAACGCGAAGAAGCCGAGAATGATGATGACGTCGTGCAAGTTGGCGATGATGGCCGAAAGGGCAAAACGCCATTCAAAGCGGAGCGCCAGGTAGATCATGATCCCGGCAACGACCAGCAGTAGTGCGAGTGCGCCATCGTGCGCTAATTCCTCACCGACTTGTGGGCCGACAAACTCCACGCGTTGCAGCTGGGCGCCCGGAGCGCTGGCATCGAGTGCTTCCATGACGCCAGTGCCAATGGCAGCCGAACTTTGCGATGGTTTGAGCGGTAAGCGGATTAGAACGTCACGGCTGGAGCCGAAGTTCTGAACGGCGTAATCCTGGAAATTGGCTTTAGCGAGGCCGCCGCGAATAGCTTCCAGATCAGCCGCTTGCTTATACTGAACTTCGACCAGCGTACCGCCGGTGAATTCCACCGAGAAATGCAGGCCACGCGTAACGAGGAAGAAAACCGCCAGCAGAAAGGTGACCAACGAAATAATGTTGAACACCAGCGCATGGCGCATGAAGGGGATGTCTTTGCGGATGCGGAAAAGTTCCATGATCGTCGCTCCGGTCAGGCGTTTGTTGAGTTGTTGACATCGGTTTCAGGCTTCCATACCTGACCAATGGAGATTTTTGTGAGGCGTTTCTGGCGACCGTAGATGATGTTCACTAGGGCACGCGAAACCACCACGGCGCTGAAGATCGAGGTCAGAATACCTAGGCAGTGAACCACGGCAAAGCCGCGCACTGGGCCGGAACCGAAGATCAGCAGCGCCAGACCGGCAATGAGCGTGGTGATATTCGAGTCCAGAATGGTGTCGAAAGCGCGCTCGTAGCCGGCCGCAATGGCTGCTTGTGGTGTAGAGCCGTTACGCAGCTCTTCACGAATCCGCTCGTTAATCAGCACGTTGGCATCAATCGCCATGCCCAGTGCCAGCGCAATCGCCGCACTGCCCGGCAGGGTCAGCGTGGCTTGCAGCAGCGAAAGAATGGCCACGAGGAACAGTAGGTTCGAGGACAGGGCGAGCACCGAGATCACGCCGAACATGCCGTAGTAAATGATCATGAAGACGGCGATGGCCGCAAATCCCCACAGCGTGGCATGAAAGCCGCGCGAGATGTTCTCGGCGCCCAGCGATGGCCCAACGGTGCGCTCTTCGATGATGTCCATTGGCGCAGCCAGCGAACCGGCACGTAGCAGCAGGGCGGTTTCGTTCGCTTCTACGGTGGTCATGCGGCCGGAGATCTGCACCTTGCCACCACCAATCTCGCTACGGATCACCGGCGCGGTGATCACTTCACCCTTGCCCTTTTCGATGAGCAGGATGGCCATGCGCTTGCCCACGTTTTCACGGGTGATGTCGCGGAAAATGCGTGAGCCGGCTGCGTCGAGTGTCAGATGCACGGCAGGCTCTTGGGTCTGGCTATCGAATCCCGGTTGTGCATCGTTCAGACGTTCGCCCGTAAGCACGACCACTTTCTTAACGAGAATCGGGTTGCCACCGCGTTCGGTGTAGAGCTCGGCTGTCGCGGGTACATTGCCATTGAGTGCCGATTC
>JALRGK010000197.1 GCA_023253415.1 Rhodocyclaceae bacterium | reverse complement strand
TGAAGGTCGGCTCCCACAGTTGCGCTTCGGCCGTTTCTTCAAAGAACATGAGCTGCAGGCCGCCCAGACCAATGATCTTGGGCAGATCGACCTTGCGCTTGGTCAGCTCTTCGCGCAGCCAGGTTTCGTCGTTGAGCTGAGCTTCGTTGTATTGCGGGCAATACTTCATCACGGCCTGCACAATGGTCAGGCGATGGAAGGGTTTCGACAGATCGAGCTCTCGACCCTGATAGGTAAAGACTTCCTTGCCCAGCGCTTCACGCGCGGCATGACGGATCACCCCTTCGGTGAAGTTCATCATGCTCTTGTAGTCCGCGTAGGCCTCGTAGAACTCCATCATGGTGAATTCGGGGTTATGGCGAGGGCTCAAACCTTCGTTACGGAAATTGCGGTTGATCTCGAAAACTTTTTCAAACCCCCCAACCACCAGGCGCTTCAGATAGAGCTCCGGCGCAATACGCAGGTAGAGCGGCATATCCAGTGCATTGTGGTGGGTCGTAAACGGTTTCGCCGAGGCACCACCCGGAATCGGGTGCATCATCGGTGTTTCCACTTCCAGGAAGCCGTCATGCACCATATAGGCTCGAATCGATTGCACCAGCTTACTACGGGCGACAAAGGTCGCGCGCGATTCCTGATTCATGATCAGATCCAGGTAACGCTGGCGGTAGCGTTGTTCGATATCGGTGAGGCCGTGGAATTTTTCCGGCAGCGGGCGTAGGCACTTGCTAAGCAGGCGGATCGATTCACAGGATACGGTCAGCTCGCCGGTTTTGGTCTTGAAGAGCGTGCCGGTACAACCGATCAGATCACCCAGATCCCACTTCTTGAAGGCGTCATAAATTTCTTCGCCGACTTTGTCGCGGGTGACATGCAGCTGGATGCGACCGGACACATCCTGAATCGTGAGGAACGAAGCCTTGCCCATAACCCGCTTGAGCATGATACGACCGGCCACACTGACCGAAATCGGCATGGCTTCCAGTTCTTCCGGTGTCTTCGGGTCAAAGTGTTCGACCAGTTTGGCGGCCAGATTCTCGCGCTGGAAATCGTTCGGATAGGCGTTACCCGACTCGCGCCACTGGCGGAGCTTCTCCCGGCGTTCTGCAACCAGCTGGTTCTCGTCGTGCACTGCAGCTATGGTTCCGTTGTTCTGATCAGTCATGGTCGTTTTCCGTTGATTTGTCTGTTCACAGACCCTGTTAGACGCCTTGCTTCAGGCTCTCTTCGATAAATTGATCCAGGTCGCCATCAAGCACGCCCTGTGTGTTACCTACTTCTACGTTGGTGCGCAAATCCTTGATGCGCGACTGGTCGAGCACATAAGAGCGGATCTGATGCCCCCAGCCGATGTCTGACTTGGCATCTTCCAGTTTCTGCTGTTCGGCCTGGCGTTTACGCAGTTCGAACTCGTAGAGGCGGGCGCGCAGCATCTTCCAGGCCTCATCGCGGTTGCGATGTTGCGAGCGGTCATTTTGACACTGCACCACAATGTTGGTCGGGATGTGAGTTAGGCGAACAGCCGAGTCGGTCTTGTTAATGTGCTGGCCACCGGCACCCGAAGCGCGGTAGGTATCAGTGCGCACATCAGCTGGGTTAATGTCGATCTCGATCGAATCATCAACTTCCGGGTAAACGAAGACGCTGCAGAACGAGGTATGGCGACGCGCATTCGAATCGAACGGTGATTTGCGCACCAGACGGTGCACACCAGTTTCTGTGCGCAGCATGCCATAACAGTAATCACCCGTCAGGCGCAGTGTGGCCGATTTGATACCAGCGACATCGCCTTCGGATTCCTCTAGAACCTCGACAGTGAAGCCCTTGCGCTCGCCGTAACGAATATACATACGCAGCAACATCGAAGCCCAGTCCTGGGCTTCGGTACCGCCGGCACCCGCCTGAATTTCGATAAAGCAGGGGTTCGGGTCCTGGGGGTTATTGAACATGCGACGAAATTCCATCGCCGCCACGTTCTTCTCGATGCCATCGATATCGGCGCTGACCGCATTCAGCGTGTCATCGTCGTTTTCTTCGCGGGCCATCTCGAACAGGTCGCCCGTGTCATTCAGGTTCTGCTCGATGTTATTGAGTGTGAGCACCACACTCTCAAGACTTCTCAGTTCGCGGCCCAGCTCCTGCGCGCGCTGGGCATCATTCCAGATGTTGGGATCTTCTAGGATCTGGGATACTTCGACGAGACGCGCAGATTTGGCATCGTAGTCAAAGATACCTCCGTAGACCATTGGCGCGGTCGGCCAGGTCTGTCAGGTGGTTGGCAAGGCTGTTGAGCTGTTCAGCTTCCATGATGCGGCTTCTTTTTGTGTGGTTCTGACGAATAGCACAACATTATAGCTGTCCCCCTTGTATTCGTCTGCGGCTTTGTGTATAGTTTCGGTCTCGACGCGCTCGTAGCTCATCTGGATAGAGTACTTGGCTACGAACCAAGGGGTAGGGAGTTCGAATCTCTCCGAGCGCGCCAGAATTCAAGGCCTCCAGCAATGGAGGCCTTTTCTTTTGTCTCACAGATTCACCTCTGTCTCACAAATT
>JALRGK010000121.1 GCA_023253415.1 Rhodocyclaceae bacterium | reverse complement strand
CGTTCGATACGACCCTTGCCGATGATGTCGGAGAGCATTTCGCCCGCCTTCACCTTACGGAAACGGCCGGCATCTTCACCGCCTTCGCCGGTGTTCGACTTGCCGCCGATGCGGTTCATGGCAATGGCCAGCGTGGTGTGTGCTTCGGTCGAGATCGAACCCAGCGACATGGCACCGGTCGCGAAACGCTTGACGATCTCGCTGGCCGGTTCGACTTCGTCGATACGGATCGACGGGCCGGCCGGCTTGATTTCGAACAGACCACGCAGCGTCATGTGACGCTTGGTCTGATCATTGATGATGCGGGCATACTCTTCGTAAGTCTCGAACTTGCCGGAACGGGTTGAATGCTGCAGCTTGGCGATCGCGTCCGGTGTCCACATGTGCTCTTCACCACGGACACGGAAGGCGTATTCGCCACCCGTTTCCAGCAGGTGATCCAGCACCGGATCATGTGCGAAAGCACGATCATGCACGCGCAGCGCCTCTTCTGCGACTTCGTCCAGGCCAATGCCTTCAACCTGGGTGGCCGTACCCGTGAAGTACTCCTTCACGAAGTCCGACGCCAGGCCAATGGCTTCGAAAATCTGGGCGCCGTTGTACGACTGGTACGTCGAGATACCCATCTTCGACATGACCTTGCGCAAGCCCTTGTTCACCGCCTTGATGTAACGCTTGCCAGCTTCATAGGCCGACAGCTCTCCCGGCAGTTGAGCTGCAACATCAGCGAGTGTGTCAAATGCCAGCCATGGACAAACCGCCTCAGCACCGTAACCGGCGAGCAGCGCGAAGTGATGCACTTCACGGACCGAACCCGAGTCCACGACCAGACCCGTCGAGGTACGCAGGCCGGTCTTAACCAGATGCTGATGAACGGCACTGGTAGCCAGCAGGGCCGGGATCGGCGCACGCTGACGATCCACATTGCGGTCCGACAGAATCAGCACGTTATAGCCTTCACCAACGCTGGCTTCGGCTCGATCACACAGCGCTTCCAGGGCGGCCTTCGAACCTTCGGCGCCTTCGGCAGCCGGGAAGGTGATGTCCAATACCAGGGCACGGAACTTACCGTTGGTGAGTTTGTCGATCTGGCGCAGCTTGGCCAGATTGGCCGAGGTCAGCACCGGCTGATCCACTTCCAGGCGCAGCGGTGGCTCTTCGCCCGGCTTCACATCCAGACCCAGCAGGTTCGGACGCGGGCCGATAAACGACATCGTCGACATCACGATCTCTTCACGGATCGGGTCGATCGGCGGGTTCGTCACCTGCGCGAACAGCTGCTTGAAGTAGTTGTAGAGCGGTTTATCCTTATCCGACAGCACCGGCAGTGGGCTATCGTTACCCATCGAACCTGTGGCTTCTTCGGCATTGCTGGCCATCGGTTCGAGAATGAACTTGAGGTCTTCCTGCGTGTAACCAAAGGCCTGCTGGATGTGCAGCAGCGACTCGCGCAGACCTTCACTGTCTTCCACTTCCGGCAGGTTTTCCAGATGCTGACGACTCTGCTCGATCCACTGACGATACGGACGGGCGCTCGAAATGTTGCGCTTCAGTTCTTCGTCATCAATGATGCGACCCTGCTCAAGGTCGATGAGGAACATCTTACCGGGCTGCAGACGCCACTTCTTGTTCACTTCTTCTTGCGGGAAGGTCAGCACGCCCATTTCCGAGGCGAGCATAACGATGCCGTCGTCAGTGATCTGATACCGCGCCGGACGCAAACCGTTACGGTCTAGCGTGGCGCCGATCATGCGGCCGTCGGTAAATGCCACGGCGGCGGGGCCGTCCCACGGCTCCATCATCGCAGCGTTGTATTCGTAGAATGCACGGCGCTCTTCGTCCATCAGCGGGTTTTCGGCCCAGGCTTCCGGAATCAGCATCATCATGGCCTGCGGCATCGAGTAGCCACCCATCACCAGCAGTTCGAGCGC
>JALRGK010000045.1 GCA_023253415.1 Rhodocyclaceae bacterium | reverse complement strand
GCATCGGATGCCCAGCTGATCGTGGGCACCCATGCGCTGTTTGAAGACGCGGTGGATTTCTCCCGACTGGGGCTGGTGATTATCGACGAGCAACACCGCTTTGGCGTGGCGCAAAGACTGGCGCTGCGCCAGAAGGGCAACAACCCGCACCAGCTGATGATGTCGGCAACGCCGATTCCACGCACGCTGGCGATGAGCTATTTTGCGGATCTGGATTGCTCGGTGATCGATGAACTGCCACCGGGTCGAACGCCGATCCGCACGCGCCTGATTGCCGATACCCGGCGCGACGATGTGATTAGCGCCATACGTAACGCGATTGCTGGCGGCGAGCAGTGTTACTGGGTGTGCCCGCTGATTGAAGAGTCGGAAACGCTAGAACTACAAACGGCGATTGATACCCATGCTCTGCTGACCGAAGCCTTGCCGGAATATGGCGTTGGCCTGGTGCACGGCCGACTAAAGGCCGATGAGAAGGTGGCCACCATGCGCGCCTTTGCCGAAGGCGCGCTGCATTTACTGGTGGCGACGACGGTGATTGAGGTGGGCGTAGATGTACCGAATGCCAGCCTGATGGTGATTGAACATGCCGAGCGTTTTGGCCTCGCCCAGCTACACCAGCTACGCGGCCGTGTCGGCCGGGGCGCCCGCGAAAGCAGCTGCATTCTGATCTACGGGCAGCCACTCTCGCCCACCGCCAAAGAACGGCTTCGCATTATTTACGAGAACACCGATGGCTTTGCCATTGCTCAGGCTGATTTGCAGTTGCGTGGCCCGGGTGAACTCATCGGCAAAAGGCAGAGCGGTGTGCCGATGCTGCGCTATGCGGATCTGGAACGGGATGCCGACCTGATCCCCACGGCACAGCAGATTGCCGACCACATGCTGAAAGAAACACCCGAATTGACGGACATGCATATGGACCGCTGGTTCGGCCATGCCGAGGGGTTTTTAAAAACCTAAGACGGTTCTGGGGTAGAATTTGCGCCCTATGTCGTTGATCTGCCACCCTTCTCGGTCACCATTCACCCGGCTTATGCTTGCGGTGGCCCTGGTGTGCGCGCTGCTGGCGACACAGTTTGCACTAAACCGGCACGTGATCGACCACAGCGGCAGTGCGGCCATGATCACCGTCAGCGCCGTGAACGCGGATGAGGCACCCGCCTCCCACGATGGACCGGGTTGTCTGGTCTGCCTGGAGCACCAGGCGCATGGTGCGGCATTAACGACCACGGTGATTCTGGCGCTGGCGCTGACCGTATCTATACTCATGGCACGGGCGCTACCGCCCAACACGCCCTACCTGGCGCCCGAGCGCGCCCGCCAACGCGCACCCCCTGTTTTTTCCTGAACCGTTGTGATGTTCGCAAGCATCGTGGCTAATGCCGCGGTGTGTTGTCGTTTTTTTCAGGAAAAAAACTTATGTTTTATCAGCCTTCGCGCGCCCATGTGCGCACACTCGTTCGTGCCATCTGCATCACCCCTGCCGTTTTTGCGACACCGCTCTACGCGCAGGAAACGCCGGATGTCCAAACCCAGATCACCGCCATTCAGGCCAGCCTGAAGCAGATGCGGGCGGATTACGAACAGCGCATCAGTGCCCTGGAATCCAAGGTCAGCCAGCTACAGCAGGAGAACGCCCAACTGGCCATCCAGGCAAATCCGCCTCGTCCGTTAACCCAAGGTGCAAGTTTTGAAACCTATCCGCCGTTACCGGGCAGCAGGAAAGACACCACTACCACCGCCGACAGCGCGAGCGCTAAACCATTGAGCAAAGCCCAGCAGCGCATTGCCAAGGCGGAGGCGGTTGAAGATCGAATCACGCAGGTAGCACCAGCGCCCGCGGCGGCCGAACCCACGGTCTTCCCCAACATCGGTGGCAAAGACCGGACCATTGACTTGGGGGCCGAGCTGTTCCTGGATGCCAAATACTCGGCGCAGAGCCAGGATCCAACCAACGCGTATGCCGGTGTGTTGCCGAATGGCGGCGAAAACCTGCCGCGCGGCTTTGGTATTGGCGAAACCGAACTGGTATTCAAGGGCGCTGTCGATAACCTGTTCCGCGCCGAGGCCCGTTTTGTATTTGAACAGGAAGGCAACTCGAC
>JALRGK010000005.1 GCA_023253415.1 Rhodocyclaceae bacterium | reverse complement strand
GTTGACAGACGGCGCTGTTTGGCGTGTGCCTTAACAGTGCACGGATCCGGTAACGGTTGCCGATGTCGGTCGCAATGCGTGCGGCAACGTCACCGCAACCGGCCAGCAGTAGGCGTGGTCGGCGAAAACGGCGTGGCACTGCACGTGGTGGCTGCATCTTTTTGAGGGGCATGGCCGTATTGTACGGTTTTAGCGCCTTACCGGTTTTTACAGCGCATTCTGCGTTATCGCTCATACAGGATTCAATATGACGCATCAGGTGACACTTAATCCGATTAACGCGACGTTCCGTGCCGATGGCCACGAGACCATTCTTGAAGCCGCGTTGCGACATGATCTGCTGGTGCCGTATGGTTGCCGTACCGGTGGCTGTGGTGCCTGCCGGGCGAAGATTACGACGGGTGCTGTGGACCATGGTAAAGCCAGTGAAACCACATTGACAGTGGCTGATCGAGAAGCCGGTTTTGCGCTGCTCTGTTGCGCTGTGCCACAGAGTGATGTGACGGTTGAAGTAAAAGATGTGCGTCGCGCGACGGATATTCCCGTGAAGACGCTGCCAAGCCGTATTGAAGGCCTGGAAAAGCCCGCCGCCGATGTGGCGGTGCTCACCTTGCGTTTGCCGGCGACAGAAGTGTTCCAGTTCCATGCGGGTCAATACATCGATATCCTGCTCAAGGATGGTAAGCGCCGTAGCTTCTCGATAGCCAATCCGCCGCACGATGCTGCAACGCTTGAGCTCCATGTTCGCCATGTGCCGGGTGGGCTATTTACGGATCAGGTGTTTAGCACGATGAAGGTGAGGGATATCCTGCGCTTCAATGGCCCGCATGGCAGCTTTTATCTGCGCGAATCCGATAAGCCAATGGTCCTTCTGGCGGGCGGTACGGGCTTCGCGCCGATCAAGTCGATTGTGCTGGAGGCGCTGTACCTGGAGTTGAATCGCCCGATGCATATTTACTGGGGCGCCCGGGATCGTGCCGGTCTGTACGAGTTTGAGGTTGCCCAAGCCTGGGCGGCGCAGCACCCCCACATCAAATTCATTCCCGTGTTGTCGGAACCGGAAAACACGCCGGGATGGGCTGGGCGTACTGGCCTCGTGCATGAGGCCGTCCTGGCCGATTTCCCCGATCTGTCGGGCCATGAGGTTTATGCCTGTGGCGCGCCGGGGATGATTGCGGCCGCCCGGACGGACTACATTGGCAAGGCTAATTTGCCGGAAGACGCGTTCTTTGCAGACTCATTCGAGTTTGCGGCCAACTGAAGGTCAACGCGCGCGCTCACAGATCGAGGCCTGTGGATCAAACCGCAGGCCTTTTTTATTGCTGCTGTTGTGACTGCTGAAACTTGGCCACGCACTGCGGGCAGATGCAGGCCTTCATTTGCTTTTCGGCGGGCACCAGATCACGCAACCCCTGCGGAATGCCTACGCTACAACACCAGCAGGGGGTGTCGGCATGTGCCCCGCAGTGATTGTTGCCACCGCAGAGCGGACACTGGTTTTCATCGATAGGGTTGGTCGCCATGTGATCCTCAACGATGTTAATGGGCTTCATCCCAGTTCGGGCCAATGCCGATGTCGACGACGAGTGGCACCTTCAGTTTGGCGACGTTGGTCATGAGTGGGCCGAGCGCTTCGCTGACGCAGGCACGCTCGTGATCCGGTACCTGGAGCACGAGTTCATCATGCACTTGCATGATCAGAAGCGTTTCCAGCTTTTCGTGAGTGAGCCAGTCTTGCACAGCGATCATGGCCAGTTTGATTAGGTCGGCGGCGGTGCCCTGCATGGGGGCATTGATGGCGGCACGCTCTGCCCCCTGGCGGCGGCCTTGCTGACCCGCTTTGAGATCCGGTAGCCAGAGACGACGGCCGAACACGGTTTCGACATAGCCATTCTGGTGGGCATGTTGGCGTGTTTCTTCCATGTAACGTGCCACACCGGGATAGCGATCAAAGTAACGGTCAATATAGGTCTGTGCCGCACTGCGTTCGATGCCGAGTTGTTTGGCGAGCCCGAAGGCGCTCATGCCGTAGATCAGCCCGAAGTTGATGGCTTTTGCGGCACGGCGCTGATCATCGCCCACTTCTAGAGGCATGATGCCGAATACTTCGGCTGCGGTTGCCCGGTGAATGTCTTCCCCCTGGGCAAAGGCATCGAGCAGGCCTTTGTCGGCAGACAGATGTGCCATGATGCGTAGCTCGATCTGTGAATAGTCGGCCGAGATGATGCTGTGGTTTGGCGGTGCGATAAAGGCCGCGCGAATACGACGCCCTTCCGGCGTGCGTACGGGGATGTTCTGTAGGTTCGGGTCAGAGCTGGCCAGACGGCCAGTCACAGCCGTGGTTTGTGCGTAGTGGGTATGCACACGACCGGTGCCCGGGTTGATCCGCTGCGGCAATTTGTCACAGTAGGTGTTTTTGAGCTTGGCGATGCCGCGATATTCCAGAAGCAGGCGCGGCAAGGGAAAGTCCAGTGCCAGCTCGGAGAGCACTTCTTCATCGGTCGAAGGCGTGCCGGAAGCCGTTTTCTTTTTGACGGGTAAGCCTTGCTGCGTAAACAGGATGTCGGCCAATTGCTTGGGGGAGTTCAGATTGAAGCTTTGGCCCGCTAGTGCATGTGCTTCACTTTCCAGCGCCAGCATCCGTTCACCCAGCGCATGGCTCTGATCGGCCAGCCGCTGGTTATCGATAAGGACGCCATTCTGTTCCATGGTGAACAGCACCTGTTCGACAGGAAGCTCCAGTTGGCGATAGGTGTGCTCAAGCCCCGGTGCGGCAGCCAGTCGGGGTAAAAGCCGTTCGGCGATACGCAACGTGATATCGGCATCCTCTGCGGCATAGGCTGTGGCTTCGGCGACAGCCACCTGGTTAAAACAGATCTGGCTGGCACCTTTGCCACAGAGTGCTTCATAAGGGATGGTGCTGAGGCCCAGGTGACGTCGGGCAAGCGTGCCGAGCTCCAGTGCGCCCGGGCTGACCTGACCAGCTTCGAGCACATAAGCGGCCAGCAAAGTGTCGTCGACAATGCCCGCCAGACGGATGCCGTGGTTGGCAAAGACATGCTGGTCATATTTCGCATGTTGCATGACCTTGCGTGGTGTGGTGTCTTCCAGCCATGGCTTGAGTTTTTCCAATGTGGCTTCGTAGGGTAACTGCGCAGGGGTATCGGGGCCGTTGTGCGCTAAAGGTAAATAAGCTGCTTCGCCGGGGGCGACGGCAAATGAAATGCCGACCAGACGCGCCTGTTGTTCATCCAGGCTCGTGGTTTCAGTATCGAGCGCCACACGCACTGCGTGAGAAATTTTATGAAGCCAGCGATCCAATGTCGCATCGTCAGTGATGGTTTCGTAGGCGGCACGATGGCTGCCATCGTCAGGGAGCAGGCTGGGCGCGCTGTCTTGGTCGTTGTAGTCGGCCGCAGGGCTATGGTCGGGCGTGCCGGGTTGATCAATGGCCTTCAACCAAGTTTTGAAGCCGTTGTGCCGGAAGATGTCTCGTAGCGCAGTGTGATCTTCCGGAATGGCACTGAGTGCCGTGAGATCAACGGGCAGGGGGACATCGGTTTTAACGGTGGCGAGCGTACGGCCGAGTGGCAAAAATTCCAGGTGTGCCCGCAGGTTTTCGCCGGCAACGCCTTTGACGTCAGACGCGTGAGCAATAACACCGTCTAGGTCGCCATAGGTCTGTAACCATTTTGCGGCTGTCTTTGGCCCGACTTTCTGTACGCCGGGGATGTTGTCAGCCGTATCGCCGACCAGCGCGAGGTAATCGGTAATCCGTGCCGGCGTGACGCCAAATTTAGCTTCTACCCCGGCGACATCCAGGCGCTCGTTGCTCATCGTATTGACGAGGGTGACCTGCGGTGTGACGAGTTGCGCCAGGTCTTTGTCGCCTGTCGAGACCACCACCGAAAAGCCTGCTGCTTCGGCCTGGCGCGCCAGCGTGCCAATCACGTCATCGGCTTCCACGCCGTTTTCCATGAGGAGCGGCCAGCCCAGGGCGCGGACAACATCGTGGATCGGTGCAATCTGTTTGGCCAGATCGTCTGGCATCGGCGGGCGGTGGGCTTTGTATTCACTGTAAAGTGTGTCGCGGAAGGTTGGCCCGCTGGCGTCAAAAATGCAGGCGCGGTATTCTGCCCTGATATCGCTAGTTAGCCGCCGTAGCATGGAGATCATGCCATACAGAGCGCCGGTCGGCTCGCCTGACTGGTTGCGCAAGTCAGGTAGTGCATGAAATGCACGGTACAGGTAGGATGATCCGTCAACGAGCAGTAAGGTAGGCATAGACACTGAGATTACAGCGAGGGGGGCAGACAGCGTGGAAGAAAAAGCAAAACGAACGGGTTTCCGGATGCCTAGCGGCGCGGGGGATCATGATGCTGAAACCTTGGTCGAACGCGAAGCCTGGCGGTTGTTCGGGATTATGGCAGAGTTCGTCGAAGCAACCGACCGCCTCGCCCATGTCCGACCAGCCGTGACAATTTTTGGGAGCGCCCGGGTTAAGCCTGATTCACCGTATTATCAGCTCACCGAAACCATTGCTCGCAAACTCTCGGATACGGGTTTGGGAGTTATTTCCGGTGGCGGTCCCGGTGTGATGGAAGCTGCCAATAAGGGGGCTTATGATGGTGAGGGCCCCTCTGTGGGTCTGAATATCCAGTTACCGCATGAGCAGCGACGTAATCCGTATCAGAATATTTCTGTTGGGTTCAAGCATTTCTTCGCCCGAAAATACATGTTTGTGCGTTTTGCTATGGCCTATGTGGTGATGCCGGGTGGATTTGGCACTCTGGACGAGCTGATGGAGGCCTTGACCCTGATTCAGACCGGAAAAAGCGCGCGTTTTCCGGTCATTCTGGTGGGCAGTGCGTTCTGGGCAGGTTTGATGGATTGGCTGCGTGATCGTCTTGTCGCCGAAAATATGATTGATGCAGCGGATATGGACTTGATCCAGATCATTGATGATCCGGATCAAGTCGTGGAAGCCATCTTCCGTCATTATGAGACCCGAGGCTTTGCGCCGTTGCCAGCCGAACGCGAGCTTTTGCTCAACCTGTAATAAAATCCTTTCATTATTTAGTCTGGATCCGGCATGTCATTCTCTTCGAACCCTGTGTCACCAACGACGCTAAGCCGTTGCCTGTTGGCAATGAGTGTGGCTATGGGGGCTGTCCTGGCCGTTCCCGTACACGCCCAGTCGTCCCCCAGCACTTTGCCGCCACAAGTGGTGACCAACGACCCGGCGCTGTTGAATGCGCAGGCCGAGGCGGAAGAAGATGCCAGTGTGACGATTACACCGGATGATCGCAGCACATCGATCCGTACCTATGGCACTGGAGGACGCCCTTCTCGCGAAGTGGTTGATCCGCCAATTCTGCCGTCCTATTCCGAGGCACCTGCCGTGGATCCGCAAACCGTGATTCCGGAATCGGATCCTGTACGTGGCGATATGGTGCAGCCCCCCATGTGGACTCTCTGGAGTTGGTAATGCCAGGCCGTCAGAATCGCCATCAGCGTCATGCGCCCTGGCAAGATACCCACGTGCCCGAGCAGCTACCGTCGATCCGGCATGTCGGGGTTGGTCACGGCGTGCAGTGGATTTCAGAAGGCTGGTCACTGTTCATGCGCCGCCCGGGCCTTTGGCTGGTCACGGCGTTATTACAAACCTTGTTGATTCTGTTGGTGCTATTGGTGCCACTGCTCGGCCAGGTCGGGGCTCATCTGCTCATGCCGATTCTGTCGGCAGGCCTGATGGTCGTAGCACACCGGGTTGAATACGATGAACCCGTCGCCGTTGCCGATGCCTTTACGGGGTTCAAGGAACATGCGCCCGCCGTGGTGAATGTGGGTGTCTGGTACATGCTAGGCTGGATGCTCATCGTAGCACTTGGCCTATTGCTGGGTGGGGGTGCGGCGCTTTCCGGTATGGCAGTGGGGATGGAAACGCACTATGAGTGGTTGGGGATGATCATCAGCGTGTTGGGGATTATTCTGGCCGTGACGATCAGTCTGCTGCTGGTGTTGCCCCTGGTGATGTCTGTCTGGCTGGCACCGCCATTGGCGGTGTTCCACGACATCCCCGCGATGACCGCGATGAAGCAGTCGTTCTTAGCCAGTTGGCGCAGTTTGCCGGCCTTTGTGGTGGCATTTTTTCTTGTGGCGCTGATGCTCTTTCTGACCGCACTGACGATGGGCCTGGCGCTGCTGGTCGTTGTTCCGGTGATGGCGGGTGCGACCTATACGGCGTACCGCGATTTGTTCGAGTTGACACCGCCGGTGAACGAACAGCCGGCAGCTTCTACTGAACCGCTGAATGGCTAACACAGAAAATCGCGTCACTTTTGCCAGCGGCTGGCAGTGGTTTCGAGCGGGTTTTGCTCGCTATCGTCGAAATCCGGTGCTGATGGTTTTCTGGGTGATGTCCTATTGGACATTGTTGGGCCTTGTCGGCCTGGTGCCTGTTTTGGGTGACCTGCTGGTCGCAGCGCTAGCACCGGTTTTGTTGATCGGTGTGCTGACCGGTTGTCGTGCGCTGGATCGTGATGATATGCCCAGTTTCACGCTGCTCTTTTCGGCTTTCAAGGGTCGGCTACAACCGTTAATGGGGCTCGGTGTGTTGCACTTTGTGCTCACCTTGGGCGTGTTGGGTCTGACGGCGCTGGCGGATGGTGGCGTCCTGCTGCAATTGATGGCTCGTTCCACATTGAGTGGTGCTGAAAATGCGCCGATGCCGGATGCCGATAGTCTGTCGCTCACGGCGCTGGTGATTGCACTACTGGCGTATCTCCCGATCATGCTGGCATTTGCGTATGCGCCGTTGCTAGTGGCCTGGCGCGAATTCGGTATTGGTAAGGCACTATTTTTTAGTTTAGTGGCATCGTGGCGGGCCTGGCCCGGTTTACTCGGGCTATTGTCGGCCATCATCGTCTTCGGTGTGCTGTTGCCATCAGTGGTCATGATGCTTCTGCTGGCATTAGGGGTAAGCGATGCCTTGGTGACATCGCTGGTCGTCGTGCCGATTATGGCGGTCTTGGCGCCGACGGTTGTCTCTGCCTTTTTGAACAGCTACTCCGATATCCTGCCGGAAACCGAGGGCGCCCCGCCGGCGCAAACCCCCTGAAACTCAACGGTATTCTCGGCGGTACCTTTGACCCCGTACATATCGGGCATGTTCAGTTGGCGCGCGATGCGTTAAGCCAGCTGCATCTGGATGCCCTACGTTGTGTGCCGGCCGGTCAGCCCCCGCATCGAACCCTTCCATGGGCCTGTGCGCAAGACCGGTTAGCGATGGTACGTCTGGCCTTTGCCAGCGAACCCGGTTGCTTTGTCGATGATGCAGAGATCCGGCAAGCAGGCCCATCGTGGACTATAGAGACGCTAGAGCGTTTGTGGCAGCAGGTGCCGGATACGGCACATGTGCTGATTCTGGGGGCGGATGCCTTGCTTGGTTTGCCCTCGTGGCGACGTTGGCAAGAGCTACTGAATTATGCGCACATTGCGGTTGCTAACCGGCCCGGAGCGGCGCTTGTGCCCGCGTTCATGCCAGAACCTCTCCGGTCTTTCTGGGCGGACAGTTTCACGGCTGACTGGTCACGTTTGCGTCAGCAACGCGCAGGTTGCCTGGTTTCGTTTAACATAGCGCCCTGTGAGGTCTCGGCTACACGAGTTCGCCAGCAACGCGCGCAAGGTTTGCCAGTGACCGGGCTGCTACCCGCTGCTGTAGAAAATTATATACAGCAGCACCATCTCTATACCCTGACCGCGTGTTGACGGTCGACGTTGATTTAATGTGACAGAAGGAACAGCATGTCCAAAGCGCTCTCGATCAAAAAACTTGAAACCATCGCCGTTGATGCTCTAGAAGATATCAAGGGTCGCAATATCATTGTGGTGAATACGAGCAAGCTCTCGCAGATGTTCGAGAGAATCGTTCTGGCCAGCGGTGATTCTAATCGGCAGGTGCGTTCACTGGCGCGAAATGTGGCTGATAAAGTCCGTGAGGCCGGCGGCGAAGTGTTATCGATGGAAGGCGAAGAAACAGGCGAATGGGTGCTGGTGGATCTGGGTCCGGTCGTTGTGCACATTATGCAGCCGACCGTACGTGAGCACTTTGATCTGGAAGGCCTATGGGGTAAGGGTAAGCCTGCGGGGCATGAGGCAGAAAAGGCCGCCAAGAAAGCCGCAGCAAAGAAAAAGCCGGTTGCTGTTGAGGATGCTGTTGACGCAGCACCCGCCAAACCGCGTGCCCGCAAAGCGCCGGCCAGCAAGACCGTTGCCGGTAAAAAGCCAGCAGCAAAGAAAGTGGCACCGCGTGCAGTTTCCACTCGGGCACCGGCGAAACGTGCGGCATCAAGTACTGCCAAAGCCACGACCAAGTCAGCCACAAAGACCGCCACGAGGGCAAAGCCGCGCGCTAAAAAACCGGCGTCTGAATGAAGCTGCATCTGATCAGTGTCGGCCAGCGGCTCCCTGATTGGGCCGCTGTCGCCTGTTCGGACTATCTCAAGCGTTTTCCCCGTTCGCAGCCAATTGTGCTGCATGAAATTAAAGCCGAGCCCCGGACAGGGAACCGAACTGCACAGCAGATTATGGAAGCCGAGGCAGCGCGTATCGAAACCGCAATTCCTATTGGCGCACGCCGCGTCATGCTGGATGAGAGAGGCGCGGATCTGACGACGATGGCACTGGCGAAACGGTTGGAATATTGGCAGGGGGAAGCGCAGGATGTGGCGCTGGTGATTGGTGGTGCGGATGGCATTGCGCCCGCATTAAAGGCCACGGCCCACGAGATGATTCGTTTGTCGTCGCTAACATTGCCACACGCAATGGCGCGGGTGCTCCTTGCTGAACAGTTGTACCGGGCAATCACGGTGTTGTCCGGTCATCCTTATCACCGGGAGTGATGCCGCCGATGAAAACGATCTGGCTTGCCTCTAAAAGCCCGCGCCGTGCCGAGCTGCTGGCAAGTATGGGTGTACCGTTCGACGTGTTGCAATTTAAAGATGATGCGGGCGCACACTATGAGGTGGATGAGTCCGTGCATCCGGGTGAGCCGCCGCGTGACTATGTGCGCCGCGTTGCCTTCGATAAAGCGTTGCACGCGGTGACGTATGTGCGAAACAATGGCCTGCCTGAGCGCCCTCTGTTATCGGCGGACACAACAGTCGCACTGGGTGATCGCATTCTTGGGAAACCTGCCGATGCCACTGAAGCACGGGAGATGCTGACAGCGCTTTCAGGGCGAGTACACGAGGTATTAACG
Organism: Rhodocyclaceae bacterium; assembly: GCA_023253415.1. Lineage (GTDB taxonomy): Bacteria > Pseudomonadota > Gammaproteobacteria > Burkholderiales > Rhodocyclaceae > Fluviibacter. Next base: position 1,177 of record JALRGK010000005.1, on the reverse strand, counting down.
GCCATCGTGGTGGTTGATGGTCAAGATATCCGCCAGATGCTTTCGGTCAGCCGCGTTGAATTCATGTCGTTAAATGTGCAGACAATCGAGCGTTACATCGGCAGCGGAGAGCCTTTTGATAAGGCGGGGGGCTATGGCATCCAGGGGCATGCCGGTATCTTCGTGTCAGACATGCAAGGTAGCTTCACCGGCATCATGGGTTTGCCGGTGCACGAGACAGCCTTGTTGCTGGCGCCGCTAGGCTTTAATTTCTGAGGGGTCGAGCAGCGAGAGCATTTTGCGCGCGGCGATCATTGCGCCATCGCTCGCAATGTGCGGTTTTTCAGGTTGATTCCAAAGTGCACACAGGGCCTGCTGGAAATCGCCGTTTAGCAGATCCACAAGTGACAGCTCGATGCAGCGCGCATGGGCTTTCAACCACGCGACGAGCACGGCCTGCTCGGGCCAATCGGCTCGTTTAACATACAGGACGGGAGTGCTGGCAAGAGCGGCTTCGGCGAAGGTCCCGTAGCCGGGTTTACAGATCACGGCATCACAGGCAGCGAGCAGGTCTGAAAATCCCAGTCCGGTTGCCTCTTGAATCGACTCTGCATTGACGATACCCCGTTCAGATAGACCGGTGGCTGATTGCTGGCACTGATTGGCGACCAGTAAGGTTATGTTTGTTTGCAGCGGCCAATCAGTTAGGGGGAGTGGTGTATCGATGCCGCCCAAGCCGACCAGGACTAATGGGCGTTCCTGATGGGCCGAACCGAGAACTTCCAGAATGCGCTGGCGTAAGCGATCCCGGGGCTGTGTGCTGGCCGCTGCGACAGGGGGTACAGCACATTCTGTGTGCCCTCGCATGGGCATACCGGGCGTTAGCCGGAGGGCCAGACAGGTGTTGTCGTAAATGGCAGCAAGTCGCGAAATCGCCTGATCTGCATCACCAATGTCCCTGAAGTAATAGCTTGCAATATCGGCCCAGTTCAGAGAGCTCATGGCGACGTTCGGCACGCCCAGGGACTGCGCCGCCGCCAGCGGCACTTCGCCGACATCGCTGATGACCAGTACCGGCTGTGTGTTGTGCAGAATCTGGCAGGCAGCTGACAGATGTTCTGCCCATGAAGCTTCCCGTGCCTGATACAAGGCCCAGCTGGCGGGCACATTGACGCGTAGCGCGTCATGCATGACCAGG
>JALRGK010000262.1 GCA_023253415.1 Rhodocyclaceae bacterium | reverse complement strand
ATGAACCGTGACAGCGTGGCTTCGACCGAAGCAGCGATGAAGTATTTCATCCTGGGTGCACTGGCTTCTGGTCTGCTGCTCTACGGTATGTCGATGATCTACGGTGCCACCGGTACGTTGAGCATTCCGGAAATCTCGGATGCCCTGGTGGCCAATGCAGCGAACCCGACTATCCTGATTTTCGGTCTGGTGTTCATCGTTTCGGGTCTTGCGTTTAAATTGGGTGTGGTACCGTTCCACATGTGGGTGCCTGACGTTTATCAGGGTGCACCGACAGCCATTACCATGCTGATTGGTGGTGCGCCAAAGCTGGCCGCCTTTGCCATTACCATGCGCCTGCTGGTGTCGGGCCTGCTTTTGCTGGCACCGGATTGGCAGGGGATGCTGTTGATTCTGGCGGTGCTCTCGCTGGCCATCGGTAACTTGGCTGCCATTCCGCAAACCAATATCAAGCGCATGCTAGCTTACTCGACCATCTCGCACATGGGCTTCGTCCTCTTGGGCATTGTTGTGGGGGTAGTTGGTGGTGATGCACGTTTCGCTCTTAACGCCTATAGCTCCTCCATGTTCTACGTGGTGTCTTACGTGATGATGAGCGTTGCAGCCTTCGGCGTGATTATTCTTCTGTCACGTGCAGGTTTCGAAGCTGATCGCCTGGATGACTTCAAGGGCCTGAACAAACGTAACCCCTGGTTCGCCGCCGTCATGATGATGATCATGTTCTCGATGGCGGGTGTCCCGTTCTTCATCGGTTTCTTTGCAAAATTCTCGATCCTGCAGGCGGTTGTAGCCTCGGGCCAGATTGGTCTGGCCATTTATGCGGTGCTGATGTCGCTGATAGGTGCTTTTTACTACCTGCGTTTGGTCAAGGTCATGTACTTTGACGAACCGATCGACGAAACACCGATTGAGGCGCCGATGGATATGCGTATCCTTCTATCGGCAAACGGCCTGGCAATTGCACTGTTTGGTCTGTTCCCGCAGACGATCATGTCACTGTGTGCCTTCTCGCTGTTGCGTTCGTTGTAATGCGCACCTGAATCATCACTTGAAATCGCCGAAACGCCCCGATGATCGGGGCGTTTTCTTTTGCAAGAGGAGTTTTTGGATGACCCCTGACCAGGATGATCTGCATCTGATTGAAACCTGTATCGAAAGTGAGCAGATCTGGCGCGGCCGTCTACTTGACGTCCGACGTGACCGCGTCCGCCTGCCCGATGGCAGTGAAGGCGTACGTGAATTCGTGACGCACCCAGGCGCTGTCGTTATGATCCCAGTGCTTGATGATGGGCGACTGATATTTGAACGACAGTACCGCTATCCAGTCGGACGAGTCATGATTGAACTGCCTGCAGGCAAGATTGATGTCAATGAGGATACGCTAGAGACCGCAAAGCGTGAGTTGCGTGAAGAGACCGGCTACGAGGCTGCCCAATGGCGCCATCTGGGCACGATACATCCCACCATTGGTTATGCCGACGAACGTATCGAGATCTACCTGGCACAACAGCTCTCGGCACTAGGCACGAACGAACTTGACGAAGGTGAGTTCCTGGAAGTGATGACACTAACGCTCGATGAGGCGCTGGAGGAAGTCCGGGCAGGGCGCCTGACGGATGGTAAGACCCTATCGGCATTGCTTTGGGCAGAAAAAATATTGACTGGTGCCTGGTCTTGATCGGTGTTTAGGCAAATCGGTTTGTTGCGTTGCAGCTTGTGTGTCATTTAAAAAGGCGCAAGATAGCTTTACCCAACATTCAGGAGAACCCATATGCCTAACAGACAACTTAAATCGGTCGTACGTCAACGGCCCCTCGTTGTGGCAAGCCCGGAAACGAGCGTGCTGGATGCGGCAAGAGCGATGCGTGACAAAGGGGTAGGCTCGGTACTGATCGAAGCCCATCAGACCTTGGTGGGCATTTTTACCGAACGTGATCTGATGAACCGCGTTGTCGCGGCGGGGCTTTCCGCAGCGGATACAACCTTGGCGCAGGTGATGACTGCGGAGGTTATTGGGCTAGAAGGCGACAAGCCTTTATCCCATGCTTTGCATCTAATGCACCAGCATGGCTTTAGGCACGTACCCGTTCTTGAGCAAGGGCGGCCTGTGGGTATTGTTTCGGCACGAGATGCGCTTGGCATCGAATGGCAGCAGTTTGAACGTGAATTGAAGCTGGCGGATGATATTGCCGAGATTCTTGCCTAAATGATGCACGCTAAATGTGCAACAAGGAAAAAGGACCCCATGGGGTCCTTTTTTTCAACCGTCGAATCTACGAGAGGATACTTTTAGTTCTGCTCCGGCAAGACAATGTTCACTTCCAGAACCTCGTAATTGCCTTTTTTCTCCATGGATACCTTGATGTCGTCGGCGTTGACATGGACATACTTGGAAATCACGGCAACGAGCTCTTGTTGCATCGCTGGTAGAAAGTCCGCAGCAGGTTTGCCGTCATCGACACGCTCACGTGCAATGATGAGCTGCAGTCGTTCCTTGGCCATGTTGGCCGATTTGGGTTTGGATCCGAAGATCAGTGACAGGAGGGACATTGCTTAACCTCCGAACAGACGCTTGAACAGACCCGGCTTCTCATAGCTGACGAAGCGCAGCGGGGCATCTTCACCCAGGAAGCGAGCGATAACATCCTTGTAGGCTTCGGCGACTTCGGATTGTTCGATATGGATGGCCGGGGTGCCCTGGTTTGATGCATGCAGGACGGATTCCGATTCCGGAATGACACCGATGATCGGTACGCGCAGAATTTCCTGAACGTCCTTGTACGACAACATCTCTCCGTCTTCAACACGCTTCGGTGAATAGCGGGTGACCAGCAGGTGCTCCTTGACTGGTTCACCGCCAGCCTGGGCGCGCTTGGATTTGGCTTGCAGGATGCCGAGGATGCGATCAGAGTCACGTACGGAAGACACCTCCGGGTTGGTGACGATAATGGCTTCGTCAGCGAAGGTCAGTGCCATGACAGCACCACGCTCAATACCGGCGGGTGAATCACAGATGATGTAGTCGAAACCCATGTGCTCCAGATCTTTAAGCACCTTTTCAACACCTTCTTCGGTGAGTGCGTCTTTATCGCGGGTTTGGGACGCTGGCAGCACAAAGAGGTTTTCACAGTGTTTGTCTTTGATCAGTGCCTGGTTCAACGTTGCTTCACCACTAATGACATTGACCAGGTCGTAGACAACGCGACGTTCACATCCCATGATCAGGTCCAGGTTACGCAGCCCAACGTCAAAGTCGATAACGGCGGTTTTAAAACCGCGCATGGCCAGACCGCTGGAGAACGAGGCGCTGGTCGTGGTCTTGCCGACGCCGCCTTTACCTGAAGTTACGACAATAATACGAGTCACGGCTGCTCCCGGGAATGATATAAAAAACTTTCAGAATTCTAGCTGATTCAAAGCGACGTTTGGTGTCTGTGGTCTAGTCAACACGAAGAATGTCGATTTCAAGACGGGATTTGAGCCCCGTGCTGTTCGAGATGGCGGGTTCTTGAGCCAGGCGAACTTGAACTGGTTGGTTCGCCAGTCGTGCCGGTACGCCGTCTTCGAAGGTTCGGTAGATGCCGGCGATGGAAACCAGCTCGGCGGCAAAGACTGTTGTCAGGATGCGCGCCTCATTGTTGCCCCGGGCTCCCGCTAGGGCGCGGCCGCGTAACGGGGCGTAGACGTGGATATTGCCATCGGCGATGACTTCGGCACCGGGATTGACGGCGGCCAGAATGATCAGGTCGCCACCCTTGGCATACACCTGCTGCCCAGAGCGTAGTGGCCGGTCGATGATCAGGTTGGCGGGGTTCTGAATCATCTCTTCGCCCGGTGATTCGGCTGTAGGGTTGCTAACGGTTTCTGCTGCCGGAGCGGACGATGAGGCTGGCTGGGCTTTACGCAGGCTGGCAGGAATTTTGTCGAGATCAGGATCGCTTACGGAGGCGGCTTTGGCCGGTGCAGCTGGTTTTGCCGTACGGCCGGCGCTCAATGCCAGCATCGGCAGACCGGCGGCTTGGGCGCTACTACCGAGCTCGCCATTGCAGCGGGTGACACCCAGTACCTTCAGGCCGTGACTCGTCAGCAGATTGATGACGGTTGCCCAGTCGACGGATTCCGGCCAGACAACCAGTTGGCTCAGATCCAGTACAGCCAGATCGCCGTCAAAAAAGCCGCCATCACCAAATAGGGCGCCGCTGGCCGCGGCGAGTTCGTTAGGCTCCAGACTGCGGAGTGTGATGGCGAGAACGGGCAGGGTGGTGCCCTTGAATTCGATCAGGGCGATATCCGTATCGTGAGTCATGCGTAGTTTTCGGAGTTAGGCAGTAAAGAAGCGTTCGGTAACATCGACAGGCAGCGGTACGCCCGTCGTGCGGGCGCGTTTGAGTAAGGTCCAGTAGTAACGGTAGGCAGCACGATCCTGCAGCTTGCCGTTATGACGGATTGGCCCCCAATCGGCATCGGCTGCAGCGCTGACGATTTCAGCAGCATCCTGTACTTCAGAGAAATCCGGGCTCATGGCATCCAGAATCGGGCGGATTTGCACCGGATGAATGCTCCACATACGTAGAAAACCGAATTCCTGACGGGCGCGATCTGCATCGCGTCGAATATATTCCAGATCCGAAAGTTCGGTCGTCACGTTGTGTGTGGGGACTTTGCCGTGGCCCAGCGCAGCACTGGAAATTTCCAGTTTGGCACGGCGAACGAGCGGGTGGTCGAACTGACCGGGGCTTCGCATCGCACTGCCGGGGATTGCGCCAAAGTGACCCGACACGAAATCCATGACGCCGAAGTCCAGTGATTCAATGCCCTCCAAGGCGGCTATATCCCAGACCTGATGTAGGGCACCGTGTGTCTCGATGAGTACGTGCGCAGGGATCGGCTTCTGGATGTCATGACGTTGTTCTGCTGCGCGCAGTGCTTTGAGAAAGGCTCGCACGTCCTCAATATCACGTGGCTTTGGGAGTGTGATGAAGGGTAGGCGCTTGCCGGCACCCCCGACCAGAATCTCCAGATCATCCTGCCAGTGCTCATGTGTCACATCGTGAATGCGCGCGCCGACACGATCGAATCGGTTGTCAGTGGAATTGATCATGGCTACGCAAAGTTCGGCGTGCGCTTTTTCATTGCCGGCGGCCGCACCATCTTCACAGTCGCAGGTGATGTCCATGGCCAGCGGACCGTATTCGGCGGCGATTTCGGTCTGGAGCGCCATCGCCTTTTGCATGAGCTTCTCGGAGCCGCAGTAGTGATCAACAGCGGGTAGAACCGGGAAGGGTTTTTCGCCCGGGAAAAGGACGTCGTCGGGTGTCAGGATGGCGATCGTTGGCGTCATGATTAGATGATTGTGGATCAGGGAAAATCAGTAATACGAAAGGATAAAGCAAAAGGGCCACGCAAGCGTGACCCTTTTGTGCCGAAGCAGTCGAAAGGCTGATTACAGCATCGATGCGACGGCTTCCTTCTCGTCGGTCAGTTCCTTCAGGGTCAGAGCGATCTTACCCTTCGAGTACTCATCAATTTCCAGGCCCTTGATCAGGGTGAACTTGCCACCCTTGCACTCGCACGGGAAGCCGAAGACGATGCCTTCCGGAATGCCGTAGCCGTTGTCGGCCGGTGCCGGGATACCCATGGTGACCCATTCGTCCGAACCCAGGTGCCAATCGCGGATGTGATCGATGGCGGCGTTGGCGGCTGAAGCCGCCGATGACAGACCACGGGCGTCGATGATGGCGGCGCCGCGCTTGCCAACAGTCGGCAGGAACACGTCGTTGTTCCAGACGGCATCGTTGACCAGATCCTTGACGCTGTCACCGTTCGAGGTGCAGAAACGGTAGTCAGCGTACATCGACGGCGAGTGGTTGCCCCACACGACCAGCTTCTTCAGCGACGACACCGGACGGCCGGTCTTCTGGGCCAGCTGGGTGAGGGCACGGTTGTGATCCAGGCGCAGCATACCGTGGTAGTTGTTCGGGTTGGTGCGGCCAACCTTCTTGGCGGCAGCAGCAGCGATCAGGGCGTTGGTGTTGCACGGGTTACCGACCACCAGCACCTTGACGTCTTCCTTGGCGTTCTTGGCGATGGCTTCGCCCTGAACAGTGAAGATGGCGCCGTTGGCTTGCAGCAGATCGGCACGCTCCATACCCGGGCCGCGTGGACGGGCGCCCACCAGCAGGCAGACATCGGCGTCTTTGAACGCAACGTTCGGATCGTCAGTGGCAACCATGCCGGCCAGCAGTGGGAAGGCGCAGTCGTCCAGCTCCATCATCACGCCTTGCACGGCCTTCTGGGCTTGCGGCAGATCCAGCAGCTGAAGAATGACGGGCTGGTCCTTGCCCAGCATTTCGCCGGAAGCAATACGGAACAGCAGGCTATAACCGATCTGACCAGCGGCGCCGGTGACGGCGACGCGCATAGGCGCTTTGGACATTGAAGACTCCTCGAAATTTTGAAGTGTGGATGAAACTTTTCGATGGTATTAGTGAGGGGGTTCGCTGTCAATGCGCAAAGCAACCAAAATTGTGCTGAAATAGAAAGATGACAACACAACCACCTGTGCCGGCGTCCGTCCCGGCATTTCGCCCTCTTTATCGGCAGATCCAGGATCTGATTGTTCAGGCGCTGGCCGACAAGGAGTGGGCACCGGGTGAAATGATCCCGAGCGAAATGGATCTGGCGGCCCGATTCGAGGTGAGCCAGGGCACGGTGCGCCGAGCCATTGATGAACTGGCTGCCGAGAATCTGCTGGTGCGCCGGCAGGGCAAGGGCACATTTGTGGCCACCCATGCCGACCCCCGGGCGTTCTTCCGCTTTCTTCGGCTTGTACCGGATGAGGGCGGTCTGCCGCGTTCGCGCAGCGAACCACTGGAATGCCAGACCTTGCGTGCTGGTCAAGAGGTGGCGAAAGCGTTATCGATCGCCCATGGCGACCCAGTGATTCAACTGCGACGGATACTGCGGCTGGATGGTAAGCCGATGGTCGTCGATGAGATCTATCTGCCGGCTGATCTGTTTCCGAACCTGACGCTCGATCAGCTAAAGGCCTCGGATCGTTCCTTGTATACCTTGTTCGAAACGCTCTTTGGTGTGCGTATGGTGCGCGCGGAAGAGAAAATCCGTGCCGTGGCCGCAGATCCGATGGCGGCGGCATTGCTCGGCTTGGCAGTGGGTACGCCGCTACTGAGTGTGGAACGTACCGCATTCACCTACGGTGATCGGGCGGCCGAATGGCGTCGAGGTTTGTACTCGACCGTAAATCATCACTATTTCAATGAGTTGGGATGACATCCCGATTTTTGAGCCTCGCGTCACTCGGAGACGGGACCCGTCGAGATTAAAAAAAGCTTCATAAAACCATCGGAGGGGGGATTCCATCATCTCCTGCTTCGGCTACAATCCAAGGTTCCAGGTAGTCTTGATAAAGGGAAAACACATGACAGAGTTAGCCATCAAGAAGAAGCAGCGCCCCAAAAATTTGGATCTAAAAACGATCCGTCTGCCCTTGCCGGGCAAGGTCTCCATTCTGCACCGCGTTAGTGGCGTTGGCCTTTTTCTGTGCCTGCCGCTCATTCTCGCGCTGTTTCAGTGGAGTCTGACGGATGGCGGCTTCGAAAACGTACAGGCCGTTGTGGCCAACCCGATCGGCAAGTTGGTGCTGCTGGGGCTGCTGTGGGCCTATCTTCACCACTTCTGCGCTGGCATCCGCTTTTTGCTGCTCGACTGGCACATCGGTATCGATCTGCCATCGGCACGTAAGTCGGCTGGCTTGGTTCTGATTGTCAGCCTGACGCTGACCGTTATCCTTGGGGGGTGTCTGCTGTGGTAATGAAGCGTAACGTTGTCGGGGCCCACTACGGCCTCACCACCTGGATTGCCCAGCGCGCAACTGCCGTGCTGATGGCTGTGTACACCGTGATCTTCCTGGTTGCCTTGGTGCTTGTTCAGCCGGCAACGGCTGATGCCTGGCGTGGTCTGTTTGCCAATGGCTTCATGAAGTTTGTCACCTTCCTGTTCTTCTTGAGCCTGTTCTACCACGCATGGATTGGTATCCGTGACCTGTGGATGGACTACATTAAGCCGACCGGCGTTCGTCTGTCGCTGCATGTCCTGACTATCGCTGTGCTGATCGGCTACGCCGGTTGGGCCAGCAAGATTCTGTGGAGCCTGTAAAGATGAGCATCCCCGTTCATAAATATGATGTTGTAATCGTTGGTGCCGGTGGTTCTGGCCTGCGCGCTGCCTTGCAGGTAGCGGAAGCCGGTTTGAAGACCGCTGTTCTGACCAAGGTGTTTCCGACCCGTTCGCACACAGTTGCGGCACAGGGTGGCGTGGCTGCGCCGCTGGGCAACGTGAATGAAGATCACTGGATGTGGCACATGTACGACACCGTTAAGGGGTCGGACTGGCTGGGTGACCAAGACGCCATCGAGTTCATGGTGCGCAAGGCGACCGAGTGCGTTGTCGAACTCGAGCATTACGGTATGCCGTTTGACCGTCTTGACAACGGCAAAATCTACCAGCGTCCGTTCGGTGGTCACTCGCAGAATTTTGGCGAAAAGCCGGTGAACCGCTCATGTGCTGCCGCCGACCGTACCGGTCACGCCATGCTGCATGCCATGTATCAGCGTAACGTTCGTGCTAACACCCAGTTCTTCGTGGAATGGATGGCGCTGGATCTGATCCGTGACGATTCTGGCGCTGTCATCGGTGTCACTGCGCTGGATATGGAAACGGGTGAGATCTCAATTTTCCATGCCCGTGCCGTGATTTTTGCAACCGGTGGTGCCGGTCGCATCTATGCCTCGTCGACCAACGCGTTCATCAATACGGGTGACGGCCTGGGTATGGCCGTTCGCGCGGGTATCCCGCTGGAAGACATGGAGTTCTGGCAATTCCACCCGACCGGCGTGGCCGGTGCCGGTGTACTGATTACGGAAGGTGTACGCGGTGAGGGCGGTATCCTCCGCAACGCCGACGGCGAGCGTTTCATGGAACGTTATGCCCCGAATCTGAAGGATCTGGCTTCGCGCGACGTTGTGTCGCGTGCCATGGCGACCGAAATCAAGGAAGGTCGTGGTTGCGGTGCGAACAAGGACTATGTCCTGCTCGATATTACCCACCTGCCACCCGAGACCATCATGAAACGTTTGCCGGGTATCCGCGAAATCGCTATCGAATTCGCCGGAGTGGATCCGATTCAGACCCCGATTCCGGTGGTGCCGACCTGTCACTACCAGATGGGCGGTATTCCGACCAACTATCGTGGCGAAGTGGTTGTGCCGCAAAACGGTGAATCCAGTGTCCCGGTTCAGGGCTTCTACGCTGCTGGCGAATGTGCCTGTGCCTCGGTGCACGGTGCTAACCGCCTGGGCACGAACTCGTTGCTCGACCTGCTGGTCTTTGGTAAGTCGGCGGGTGAAACGGTGGTTGAAGCGGTCAAGGAAGGTAAATTGCCGCTCCGTCCGCTGCCGGACAATGCCGCTGCGGCTTCGCTGGCGCGTGTGAACCGTATCGACTCGGCGACCTCGGGTGAGAGCATGTTCGAAGTCCGTGCTGCTATGCAGCGTGTGATGCAGGCGAATGCCGGCGTGTTCCGTTTCGGTGAAGACATGAAGCAGGGCGTCAAGGAAATTCTGGAAGTGGCCGAGCGTGTTAAGAACGTTGCCATCAAGGATAAGTCCAAGGTGTTCAACATGGCCCGTGTCGAAGCGCTGGAGCTTGAGAACCTGATCGAAGTTGCCAAGGCCACCATGATCTCGGCGGAAAACCGCAAGGAATCGCGTGGTGCGCACGTCCGTGACGATGCCCCGGATACCCCGGCAAATCCGAATGGTCGTGACGATGCCAACTGGCTCAAGCACACCCTATGGTTTGGCAGTGATAACCACATCGAATACAAGCCTGTGCAACTGAAGCCGCTGACCGCACCGTCGGTCGAGCTGAAGACGCGTACTTATTAATTCCGGAGGATAGAGACATGACTATGCGTACTGTGCATTTCAAGGTGTACCGCTACGATCCGGACAAGGATGACGCGCCGTACATGCAAGACATCTCGGTGGAGCTCGAAGCCAGCGACAAGAAGCTGCTCGATGCCCTCGTCAAACTGAAGGCCAAAGACGATCTGATCTCTTTCCGCCGTTCGTGCCGTGAAGGCGTTTGTGGCTCTGACGCCATGAACATCAACGGTAAGAACGGTCTGGCTTGTCTGACCGACGTCGACAGCCTGAAGCAGCCGATCGTGCTGCGTCCGCTGCCGGGCCTGCCGGTCATTCGGGACCTGATCGTCGATATGACCCAGTTCTTCAAGCAGTATCACTCGATTAAACCGTATCTGATCAACAATGATCCGGCTCCGGAGCGCGAGCGTCTGCAGTCGCCAGAGGATCGTGAAGAACTGAACGGTCTGTACGAGTGCATCCTGTGTGCCTGTTGCTCGACCTCTTGCCCGTCGTTCTGGTGGAACCCGGATAAGTTCGTCGGTCCGGCCGGTCTGCTGGCGGCGTATCGCTTTATCGCTGACACGCGCGATCAGGCGACCAACGAGCGTCTGGATAACCTGGATGACCCGTATCGCCTGTTCCGCTGTCACACCATCATGAACTGCGTTGATGTCTGTCCGAAGGGTCTGAACCCGACGAAAGCCATTGGCAAGATCAAGGACATGATGGTTCGTCGCGCGGTTTAAGCGCAAATCTATAAGGAATCGGTCAGGGATGGAACAGCACGAGCTCAATAAATTACGCTGGCACTGCACGCGGCGTGCCTTGCTCGAGCTGGATATCATCCTTGGCCGCTTTCTGGATAACGGCTTTAACCAGCTGACGGATAGCCAGGTCAAAACCTTCGTGGACCTCGTGGCCATGGAAGACCATGACCTCTGGGCGCTGATCAGCGGTAAGGTGGATGCAACAGATCCCCGCGAAACCGAAGTGATTGCCGCAATCCGTAAGCATTGAGTAAGACTGGACAGTTAGTTTGTCGATGTAATCGTTAACTGCTGTCACGATCAGAATTACAAGCTGTATCGACCATTAAGCATCATTGTCAAACACCTCATTTTTTGGGAAGAAGCAAATGAGCGAACGTAAAGCCACTCTCCAGATTTCTGGTCAGGAAGCCGTTGAATTTCCGATCATGGTCGGTACACACGGTAACGATGTTATCGATATCCGCAGCCTCGGCGGCAAGACCGGTCTGTTCACTTACGACTCGGGTTTCCTGTCGACGGCCAGCTGTCAGTCGAAAGTCACCTACATTGATGGTGATAAGGGCGAATTGCTGTACCGCGGTTACCCGATCGAGCAGTTGGCCGAGCAGTGTAACTTCCTTGAAGTTGCCTACCTGCTGAAGAATGGCGAGCTGCCGAATAAGGCCGAAAAAGAAGCCTTCGAAGAGAACATCAAGAACCACACCATGGTTCATGACCAGATCACCCGCTTCTTCAATGGCTTCCGCCGCGATGCTCACCCGATGGCCGTCATGGTCGGCGTGGTAGGTGCGCTGTCGGCGTTCTATCACCACGGTGAAGACTACTCGAAGCCGGAAGTGCGTCGCATCGCGTTCAATCGCATCATCGCCAAGATGCCGACGATTGTCGCTATGACCTACAAGTACTCGATCGGTCAGCCGTTCATGTACCCGCGCAATGATCTGGATTACACCGCCAACTTCATGCAGATGATGTTCGGTACCCCGTGTGAAGCATACAAGCCGAATCCGGTGCTGGTTCGTGCGCTGGACATCATCTTCACGCTGCATGCTGATCACGAGCAGAATGCGTCAACATCGACCGTCCGCCTGGCAGGTTCGTCGGGTGCTAACCCGTTCGCCACCATCGCCGCCGGTATTGCCTGCCTGTGGGGTCCGGCGCACGGTGGTGCCAACGAAGCCTGTCTGAACATGCTGGAAGAAATCGGTGACGTCTCGAAGGTGCCGGAATACATTGCCCGTGCCAAAGACAAGAACGATAGCTTCAAGCTGATGGGCTTCGGTCACCGTGTCTACAAGAACTTTGACCCGCGTGCCAAGCTGATGCGCAAAGTCTGCTACGACGTGCTGACAGAACTGGGCCTGGAAAACGACCGCCTGTTCAAGTTGGCCATGGAACTGGAAAAGATTGCGCTGGAAGACCCGTACTTCGTCGAGAAGAAGCTTTACCCGAACGTTGATTTCTACTCGGGTATCGTTCAGAAGGCGCTGGGCATTCCGACGGACATGTTCACCTGTATCTTCGCGCTGGCCCGTACGGTTGGCTGGATGACGCAGTGGGAAGAAATGATTACCGATCCGGAATACAAGATCGGTCGTCCGCGTCAGCTGTACATTGGTGCAGCCCGTCGCGATGTCGCGCCGCTTGAAAAACGCTAATACGGATTGACTGAGCGCTTTCCCCTTGGCGCTCAGTCAATTGCACTGTTACCCATTACAAAGAAATGCACTCTTTTGACCTGTTGCTGAACCAGCCCCTACCCTTACTAATCTTGGGGGTCTTCATTATTCTGGCTGCTGCCTCGGAGATCGGATTTATGGCCGGTCGTTGGATTTCCAGGAAGTTCGGCAAGTCCAAAGAGTTGCCAATTGATGTCGACAACAACGTATCGACCATCACCAACTCCTCTCTGGCCCTGCTCGCTCTTTTTCTGGGCTTTACCTTCTCATCAGCACTCGACCATTTTGAAAAAAACCGCGAAGCCGTTACAAATGAGGCCACAGCAATAACCACAGCTTACAACGTTATCAAACTTCAGCCAGTCTTCTTCTAGCCGGGCTTTGCGCACCAGTACTAGGCACAGGGCAATTAACATCAGAGCGCTCTCGAGCGATGGGCTAGCCAGCATACAAGCCAAGCCAAACAGCAAACAAAACTGCAGCACGACGAGCCAGGAACCATAGCCATGGGATCGATTATCTGGACAACTCGTAGTTTGAGTATAGGCCCTGCCTTATCCGGTATTGTAATGAGGGCTAGTCACGGATCCGCTGGCTTTTACGGGTGCGCTCGTAAAAGTGATCTGGTTTGTTTTTCACCCAGGTAACAAAGCGAGCAATGCCCGGGTGAGCCCGCAGCGCCTCAACGTGATTGTAGGTCTTTGCGAGTTCGGTCTCTGTCAGCAAGGCATGGATCTGTCGGTGGCAGACGCGGTGAAGATAACGTGTCTCTCGCCCGCCTTTAGATTTGGGCACCAGGTGGTGCGCATCCTTTTCTGAATCCGGGATCGTGCGGTT